>NZ_CAWOOJ010000010.1:0-129667 GCF_963883145.1 Escherichia sp. E4385 | reverse complement strand
ACCAGTGAAATTCCCGCAGGACCGTATACTCCGGTACTACCCGTCATCCCGGAACCCGATCCTGAGCCACCTGTAACACCTGAGCCCCCTGTAACACCAGAACCGCCAGTGACACCGGAGCCGCCTGTTACGCCATCTGTTCCACAACCAGAACGAAAACATCTGTATCGCCCGGAAATTGGTAGCTATCTGGCCAATATTCAGGCGGCAAATACGCTGTTTAATACCCGGCTGCATGACCGTCTGGGGGAAACACAATACACCGACCTGCTCACTGGCGAACAGAAAGCAACCAGTTTGTGGATGCGTAACATTGGCGGGCATAACCGCTTTAAAGATCGTTCGGATGAATTGAGCACCCAGAGCAACCGTTATGTTCTGCAACTGGGCGGCGATCTTGCGCAATGGAGCAGTAACGCACTCGATCGCTGGCATCTCGGCCTGATGGCTGGCTATGCCAACAGCAAGAGTCACACGCATTCCAGCCTGACCGGATACAGCTCACGTGGGCAAATCGACGGCTACAGTGTGGGCGTGTATGGCACCTGGTACGCTAACGAAGCAGACAAAACCGGGACTTATGTTGACAGCTGGTTGCTCTATAACTGGTTTGATAACACCGTCTCCGGCGAGTATCTGCCCAGTGAAAAGTATCACTCTGACGGCATCACCGCCGCCATTGAAGCGGGTTACACCTTCCGTCTCGGTGAAAGCGCTGATGCCCGCACCAGCTACTGGTTGCAGCCCAAAATGCAACTGACGTGGATGGATGTGAAGGCAGACAATCATACGGAAGACAATGGCACGCTGGTTGAGGACAGCACCGAAGGCAACCTGCAAACACGTCTGGGGGTGAAAGCGTATCTGCAAGGTCATCATGCTATTGATGATCATAAAGAGCGTTCTTTCCAGCCTTTCGTGGAAGCCAACTGGATTTATAACTCACGCAATTACAGCGTGAAAATGGATGGCATCAGCGATGCAATTACTGGCACGCGTAATATTGGCGAGTTAAAAATGGGGGTAGAAGGTCAGCTTACCCCGCGTCTGCAACTGTGGGGCAACGTCGCCCAGCAGTTGGGTGACAATGGTTACAGCGATACCCAGGGAATGCTGGGCGTGAAATATCTCTTCTGATACCCCTTTGCCACCTGTCACAGTACGGGTGGCACTCTCTTAGATCGACAACCTTTGTGATCGCGCTCGCATTCAGTCATTTTTACTATAAATATGATGAAGTTAATTCAGCTTATTTATGGGTGAAATCACTATGGACCCCTTGCACGCCGTTTACCTGACCGTCGGACTGTTCGTCATCACCTTTTTTAATCCGGGGGCAAATCTCTTTGTCGTGGTACAAACCAGCCTGGCCTCAGGCCGTCGTGCAGGTGTACTCACCGGGCTTGGCGTGGCGCTTGGCGATGCCATCTATTCCGGGTTGGGATTGTTTGGGATGGCGACGCTCATTACCCAGTGTGAAGAGATTTTCTCACTCATTAAAATCGTCGGCGGCGCTTATCTTTTATGGTTTGCCTGGAACAGTATGCGCCGACAATCAACACCACAGATGAGCGCATTACAGCAGCCGCTTAATGCTCCCTGGTATGTATTTTTCCGCCGTGGACTCATTACCGATCTCTCTAATCCACAAACAGTTTTATTTTTTATCAGTATCTTCTCAGTGACGTTAAGCGCAGAAACGCCGACCTGGGCGCGGTTTATGGCCTGGGCGGGGATTGTGCTCGCATCTATTATCTGGCGTGTATTTCTTAGTCAGGCGTTTTCTTTACCCGCCGTGCGTCGTGCATACGGGCGTATGCAGCGCGTTGCCAGTCGGGTTATTGGTGCGATTATTGGTGTCTTTGCGCTACGGCTGATTTATGAAGGAGTGACACATCGGTGAGCTGATAATTGTAACCAACCCAATTGAGAAATTGGACCGCCATCGAGGCCTCGAACCCCGTACCATACAACAATCCTGGTTGTCGTCTGCTCTTCCTGATGAGCTAATGGCGGTTTTTTGATACGAACCTTACAGCATATTTCCTGTCAGGCCCTGGTGCGATGCATAAGATACAGAAACTGCCCTACGCGAACATGACGGAATTATGATTTTTTTCATATGAATGTCAACTCGTACATTCACAAAATATATTTATTGATCGTTTAATAAGCAGCACTGGGTCATGTCGACTGATCGCTTTACACAGGCAGCGAGCTCTTGCCCCTGCCCTGAATGTTGTCGCTCTCTTAGTGCCGGAGAGCGACGTTATATGTAGCACTACACGCTATATTTAATTTTTCAGTCCGTTAGCGTGCCATTATCAATCACAAAGCGATATTTCACATCGCCGCGCAACATTCTCTCATAGGCTTCGTTAATTTGATCGGCCCGAATCATCTCTATATCAGCTACGATGCCATGTTCGGCGCAGAAGTCGAGCATCTCCTGGGTTTCTGGAATGCCGCCAATCATCGAGCCGGCAATTGAGCGACGTTTCATGATCAGGTTGAAAACCTCCGGCGACTTATGCGGCGTTGCGGGAGCGCCAACCAGCGTCATGGTGCCATCGCGTTTCAGCAAAATCGTAAAATCATCGAGATTATGCGGCGCAGCAACTGTATTTAAAATGAAATCGAAACTCTTCACGTGGGCCGCCATTTCATCGGCATTACGCGAGTTAACGACTTCATCAGCCCCCAGGGCTTTTGCCGCTTCGCGTTTTGATTCAGAAGTGGTAAACGCCACCACATGCGCCCCCATAGCGTGGGCCAGCTTGATTCCCATATGCCCCAGACCGCCAATGCCGACCACGCCCACTTTTTTACCTGGCCCGGCCTGCCAGTGGCGCAGCGGTGAATAGGTCGTAATGCCTGCACACAGCAACGGCGCAACGGCGGCAAGCTGCTCTTGCGGGTGGCGAATACGTAAAACGTAACGCTCATGAACAACAATTTGCTGCGAATAACCGCCCAGAGTATGGCCCGGCTCGTCTGGCGTCGGCGCGTTATAGGTCCCTATCATGTGATCACAATAGTTTTCCAGCCCGTCTTCACACTCTTCGCAGTGTTTACAACTGTCGACAATACAGCCGACGCCCACCAGATCGCCCGGCGCATGTTTTTCCACCTGATCACCAACGGCCACCACGCGACCCACAATTTCATGGCCTGGCACGCAGGGATAAACCGTCCCCGCCCACTCCGAACGGACCTGGTGGATATCGGAATGGCAGACGCCACAATAAGCGATTTCGATTTTGACATCATGCGGTCCCGGTTCACGGCGGGTGATGTCCATCGGTTCCAGCGGTTGTTTAGCGGAATATGCACCAATAGCTTTGATCTTCATTGCGTTTACTCCTGATTAGCTATGTGTATTTGGCGATGCCTGATATGTCATCGCGGCAAAACGCGTCCATTGAATATAGCCAATATTTAAGCCGCCCGATCCAGCCCCAACATACCGCGTACCTGAATCAAACAGAGCAGCAACGTTCCCCACAGGGCCAATACGTGTAATTTTTGCCATACGTAAAAGAGTAAAACTGACTATATTTATTTTTTGGGCGCAGATAAATTAATTATCTACACAACGGCAATAAGGGCATACTCTTCGAAGATAACGTCCATTTCTGGCGAATAACTTCCTTCCGCCTCGAAAAAACGACGGTGTTCATTACGCCAATATTTAAGACTGAGATCACCTTCGCCTTCCTTACGGGCAAACTCTTCAGTGACATCTGAAAAGCGCAGTAAATGCAGGCCAATAATTCTGATAACACAAACAGGCTCGCCAGCGCTATTTTGCACAATCTTATACTCACCAATCATCGGAAACGCATTGTCCTCAATACATCCCGCCAGCGAACCACAGGAAGCAGTTTTAACACCAGTCGCAATCAACGTTGCGAGGTGATCGGCCAACGCTGCTGAATCGCCAAAAGTACAACAGGAAGCATGGGGATATTTTTGTGAGATATTTTCTTCTATGGACATGGGAATATTTACGTAATCATGGAAAAATAAATCACATCATAATTACTCTTGATAATAATCAGCAAGAGTATCATTGGTTTTTCCACGCTTAATCTTTTTTATCCGAAGCAGGTCACATTTATGGCTTGATAAATATCTTTGTTAAAACTCTTTTTTTGTGTATTTCTCTCAAATAACCCCCTAAAAATTATGCCTGGAGATTATAAAGTTCAGGATGATTCATTAGCAAACCACTGCCGACACACTCATATTCAGATAGCCCCACTCCCTGGGGCTTAAATCTCTTACTATTCACCGTTGCAGACATATCAAATGCGTATCAACCTGCCACACTCCCCCACACCAGTTGTCCTTTATGGAACGTTGCCGTTCTCGGCGAAATACGCGCCACCGCCTCGGCGGAACAGGAGGCGTCCACCAGCACAAAGCTGGCGTCATCCTGCGCTTTTGGCCACACACGCTCGCCTTTTTCGTTGAGCGGCAATACATCGCCAGTGGCTAAAAACAGCGAACGGGAGAGGTTCTGTTCGTTAGGACGAATATAGAGCTGCGCGTACAGATTGGCTTTTTCCAGCATGTCGCCCAGGCCGTAAGGCGACCAGTGGTCGATAACGCTGTCGGTGCCGGTCATCACTTTTACGCCTTTGTCGTGGAGCTGTTTGAGCGGCATATGCAACGTGCCAATCGGCACCGTCGAGGCGATAGAAATTTGCTGCGCCACCATCCGGTTCGCCAGTTCATCTACCTGTTGCTCGTTGAGCGTTGCCAGCGCAAAGGCGTGACTGATGGTCAGTTTGCCTTTCAGCTGTGGCGTTTTCTCCACCGTTTCAACCATATAATTGATGGCTGCCACGCCTGCCGGAGTGGTTTCGTGCAGGTGAATATCGACGCCTTTGTCGTAGTCCAGCGCAATCTGGAACATGGTGTCGAGGGATTTTTCCATCGCGCCATCGACACTGGTTGGGTCCAGCCCGCCGACGTAATGCGCGCCTGCCTGCATCGCTTCACGCATTAAGGGTTCCGATTTTGACAGCAGCAAACCGTGCTGCGGGAAGGCGACAATTTCACACTCGAACCCCGCCTGACGTCGCGCCAACACCGCCTGCAAATTTTGCAGATTTTTCAGGCCGGAAACCGGTTCGATATTGCAGTGGCTGCGGGCAATGGTGGTACCTTTCGACTGCAATAAATCGATCAGTTTCTCCGCCCGTTCCTGAGTGTAGGGTTGCAGCTCCGGCAGCATTTTCTGCTCGAGCTTAATCATGTCCTGGATGGTGGTGCCTGCCGGGCGATTGAGCGAGCGCCACGGCCCGCCGTAAAAGGTTTTGTCGAGATGAATATGCATGTCGCGGGTGGTGGGCAGCATCAGCTTACCGCCAGCGTCATAGTGCGGCAGCGTGGCGTCCGGATGCTGCTTATTCTCGCGCAGGGCGACAATTTTACCGTCCTGAATCTCCACGGTCTGGCGCGTCGTGCGGGTCTGCACCGCCACGCCATTTTCGTAGTCAAATCCAGTTTCCAGCAGCACGTTGTCGAGATAGTAATGCGGGTCAGTGATTTTCATGGTGTTGTTCGCTTCGCAGTTTGTAGTGCCAGAAACCGCCGCATGGGCGAGCGGCACAGAGGTACCAAACAGCGCAGCGGCGGTAACCATCTTACCGCTCTGGCTCAGAAACTCACGGCGGCTATTGCTTTCTTTCATCTTACGTCCTTACGTTTTAATAATATGGGTGCCCGTTTCGCCACGCAGCGCCGCAGGCAGGCATTCCGGCGTGGTGATAATCACTTCTTTGCCGCCCTGTTCCAGGAATGTCAGGCTGGCGATGATTTTTGGCAACATGCTGCCGGGCGGGAAATGCCCTTCCTGCATATAGCGGGTCATGGTGGCAATATCTACGCGATCCAGCGCCTGCTGCTGCGGCTTGCCAAAGTGAATACACACTTTTTCCACGCCGGTGGTGATCACCAGAATGTCGGCGTGAATTTCGCGAGCCAGTAGCGCGGTGGAGAGATCTTTGTCGATAACCGCGTCCACGCTTTGGTAATCCCCTGCTTCGCTGCGCACCACCGGAATTCCGCCGCCGCCCGCGCCAATTACCACAAAGCCTTGTTGGATCAGCGCCTTAATGGCAGGTGCTTCGACAATACGTTTCGGTTCCGGCGAGGCGACAACGCGGCGATAGCCGCGTCCGGCATCTTCAACAAAACGCCAGTCAGGGTTAGCCTTTTGTAATTCGTCACGCTGGCTTTCACTGAAGAATGCACCGATGGGCTTGGTGGGATGAGCAAAACCCGGATCGTTTTTATCCACTTCCACCTGAGTCACCACGGTGACGGCTTTTTTCTCGCCGTGACGCGCCAGTCGGTTGTTCAGCGCCTGTTGGATCAGATAGCCGATGCCGCCTTGCGTATCTGCCACACAGTTCGCCAGCGGCGTTAAGGGCAGCCCTTCGCGCTCGTGGGCAATCTCCGCACGGCGTAAATCCAGCCCGACCTGCGGCCCGTTACCGTGGGTCAGCACAATGTCGTAATCGGAAGCCAGCATTTCCAGCACCGTATCGGCGACGGCTTTCACCGCCTCCGCCTGATGCTCAATCGACTGGCTGGCGTTATCTTTGATAATGCTGTTGCCACCAATGGCAACGACCACAAGTTCTTTCATGTTGTTATGTCCGCTACAGAGGGTGATGAGGTTATGACCAACGCCAGACTGCCTGATGCGCTACGCTCGCGCGTCTTATCAGGCCTACAGATTCTTGCGCCATCCGTAGGCCGGATAAGGCGTTCACGCCGCATCCGGCAGAAACAACACGCACTTTACAGTTCAGACGCCGTAACGTTCGCACCAGCCAAGAATGGCTTTCTCGAAGCAGGCGAATGGTGGATGCACAATGCCCGCGCCAATCATGCCGACGCCCGCATCTTTATGGGCGATGGCGGTGTTGATCACCGGCAGAATGCCACTGCTACCCACGCGGGTGATGTCGATTGCCGACGGCACGCCCATAAAACCGAGCAGCGGAATGGTGACGTTGGGGTTTTCGCCAAGGGTGATTTCGCGCATCTGACGGGAGAAATCGATAGCCTCTTCCACCGTACCGCCCACCAGCGCGACGATTGCGGGCGCGGTCGCCATAGCAAATCCGCCAATGCCGTAGGTTTCAGTGATGGCGCTGTCGCCGATATCCAGCCCCGAATCTTCCGGCTTATAACCGGCAAACATCGGGCCGATCACCTGCTGCGCTGGGCCGGTAAACCATTGCCCCGGTAATCCGCTGACCCGCAGGCCAAACTCGACGCCGTTACGCGCCATGGTGGTCACCACGGTGCTGTATTCGATGCCGTGCGCCGCATCCATCGCCGCTTTACACATCGCCATCCACGTCGGGCCGGAGAAGTAGTCGCTGCTGGCGACAAACTCAAACACTTCGCGCTGTTGCTCCACGGAATAACCTGCCTGAATAATCCCCGGCGTCAGCGCCTGAATCAGCAACGTCGTCCCGGCGTTATTGCGGTTATGGCACTCATCGCCCATATGCAGCGCTTGCGCCAACATTAAGCGCAGATCGATCTCGCCGATAATTTTCATGGCGTCGCGCAGCATTGGCCCCTGCACATCGCGCATCCAGTTGAGGCGGTCAATCACGCTCTGGTCGTTAGCGCCCATGCGCAATATCTTCGCCATCTGCTCGCTCATGTTGGTGTAAGCGACGTTGCCGTAGGTTTTGTTTTTTACGATGTGCATAAACATCGAGGCAGAGGTGACGCCCGCCATCGATCCCACGCAGTCATGCTCGTGGCACGGCGAGAAGGTGATCTCCCCGGAAGCCGCCAGTTCAGCCGCCTCATCGAGATCTTTCGCCAGCCCTTCGAACACCAGCGCCCCGGTGACCGCGCCTTTCATCGCGCCGCACATTTTTTCCCAGGTAACCGGCGGCCCGGCGTGAAGAATGGTTTTCGCCGTCATGCCCGGCACCACGTTAATCGCCTGATCAAAACCAATCAGCACCGGATGCGACTGGATAATGCGCTCCAGCGCCTGCTGGTTAGCGGCGGCGATTTTGTCCGCCAGCGGTGAATCGGCAATGTTGTCCAGCGCCTGCACCACCTGCATATTGCCCTGCCCCGGCGGCGTCCAGTCGAGTTGGGTCACTTCTACATGCTGCTTTTTCAGGTCATCGCTAAACATGGCGATACCGACGTTAATAACGTTCAACGGTTGGCTAAACAGTGACTGGCTCATCAGGCTTCCTCCCCTTTGCAGATAAATTCACGCGCCAGCAATCCGGTATTGGTGCTGCTGCTGGCCAGAATCACTCCGGCATCAAGCAGCATCTGGCTTTGTTGTTCTAATGATGGCGTATCGAGATCGGTGCCCAGCACATAAGCGAGAATGATCAACTCACGGCCTTCGGCAGCGGCGATCGCTTTCGCTTCTTTGATCGCCTCGATGGTGGAACCAACCGGATCTTCATGCGATCCAAATCCGAGCACAAAATCCATCACGATCACCGCCACTTCTGGATCGCGCGCTTCTTCGATCAAGCGGCTGATGCGGTTGGTGGGGTCAATCATTGGATGCGGCTTGCCGTTGGTGAAGTCGTCATCGCCAAAGTCGAGGAAGGTGTGTTTGATGCTGCGGTTGATATCTTTCAGGCGGAATTCAGGATCGGGCTGAATGTTGCTGTAGACATCGCCGTGTTTTTCCATCACCGCGAACATGGTTTCGTCACACAGCGTGCCGCCGCAGAACAGGCCACGAATGTATTTCTGCTGCGGTTGCAGACGCGCACGCACATCCGCAATCAACGGCTGGTTCAGGGTATGCAGGTCGAGATGTTCCTGTTTCACGCCGGAGAGCATCACTGCTTTCAGCGCCGCTTCTTTGCTGCCGCGGGCAAACTGGAGTCCCTGCTCGTCAACCGGCGTTTCGCCACGACCGAGGAAGCAGACCACTACCGACTTGCGGCAGGCGCGCGCACGTTCCAGCACTTTGCGGGCCACCGCAGGCGCTGGCGGTTTGGAGATAAGCACAATGATTTCAGTTTGCGGATCGTTTTCTAACATGCCGATGGCGTCGAGCATCATCAGGCCGCCGATTTTCTCGCTCAGGTCGCGCCCGCCAGTGCCAATCAGTTGCGAAACGCCGCCGCCAAATTCATGGATACGGACGCTCAGTTCCTGGCTGCCGGTGCCGGATGCGCCAACAATACCGATGTTGCCGCGACGCACGGCGTTACCAAAGCAGAGCGCCGCGCCGTTGATAATCGCCGTGCCGCAGTCTGGCCCCATCATCAGCAGCCCTTTTTCGTGGGCCAGCTGCTTGAGCGCCAGTTCATCTTCAACCGAGACATTATCGGAAAACAGCATCACGTTAAGGTCGTTTTGCAGCGCCTGACGCGCTTCGCGCGCAGCAAACAGGCCGTTGACCGAAATCACTGCCAGGTTACTTTCCGGGATATGCTTTTTGGCGCTGGCAATCGTGGCGTAACGCGCCTCGTGCGAGCCGCTTTGCGCTTTGGTGTTGAACAACTCTTCAATCTCCACCAGCAACTGCTCGTTGTCCGCGCCCGCTTTGCCGTTGATGACAATCATCAGGTCGCCGTTTTTCGCCTGTTCCAGCTCCGGCGTCAGCAGCCCTAAATTTTTCAGTACGCCTTTGTTCATTTCGGTCGCCATCGCCACAAATGCCTGCTCGACGCCGTCGAGTTTATTTGCACGCGTGGAGATAGACATCAGCGAGACAGAATCAAAATAGGTATTCGGTTTAATGACTATTTTAACTGACATAATTCCCTCCGTAGGTTTGGCTCAGCGCACAACCATCGGCCATGCCATACAGCATGTCGCAGCCGGAACTGGAGCCAATATGTTTAATTTTTTCTATTGCCTGAGTTGCGTTCCCAGGGATGTCATAAATAATGTCGTGTATAAAACGATGAATATTTTCCCGGCAGCGTTGTTGTAATGCGGCTTCCAGCGTTATGGCACTTAATAACGTGGTATTATTTTTGCCGCGTTGCAGACCGAGATAAAATTCCTCTTTGTATTTTTCCGCCGGATGCCCGGATATAAATAAAATAAGCGCCAGCCCTGTTAAATAATCGTCGGCTGATGGCGTAAGGCCAATCCCTAAGCCCATCATACTGGCGACCGCTGAGGCGATATTTTGTTTATCGTTTACTGCCTGAATAACTGCCCGTCGTTTAATATGTAATTCTTTATTTAATGCCTGATAAAACGGATTATCGCCGTGATAATTAAACAGGGTTTCATTTTCCCCCAGGTGCTGATGAATAATGTCGTGCCACTGTTGCCAGGCGATAAAGTGAAAATTCAGAGCGGTCATTTGCAAGGTTGGGGACAGCCAACGCTGACATCGACTCATCTCTATATGAAGATGTTGACCAACCGTAATGCCTTGATCGTCAAACTGAACCTTATCACCATGCCGGAACAGACCATCAAAGTGAGTGAGTGCCAACCGACAACTGTTTGGCGCATTGTCGTACTCTTCACAAAGCAGCGTCAGCAACTGCTGGCGGGCCGGGAGTGCGATATTTACCGCTCTGGCAAAGACCTGTTCGACCTGTCCTTGCCCCCGCTGCGCCAGAAAATCCGCATCCGCAGTTAGCGCCCACACACACCGTCTTTCTGGTGTGTCGATAGCCAGCCTCCCGGTTTATGCGCCTGCGGCAATCAGCAACTGCGCAATCTCTTCAAAACCCCGTTCCCGCGCCAGTTCCAGCGGCGTTTTGCCATATTTATCCGTCATGTGCGGGCTGGCCCCGTGTTCCAGCAATAGCTGGACAATCGCCTGCTGTTTAATCCCGCCATCGTTAAGCACAATCGCTTCCAGTAGCGGCGTCCAGCCAACATGGTTGGTCTGGTTAACGTTAATCTCCGTATGCGCCAAAAGTTCTTTCACAATACTTAAATGGCCTTTTTCACAGGCAGGCGTCAGGCCGACACCACCGAAACGGGTGACGCAATTAAGGTCTGGTTTAGCCGGTAAAATAATTCGTAGCAGCGTTAAATCACCGTTCAGGCAGCTCATTAAAAAAGGATTTAAACATGTCAGGTCTTGTTTATTAATATCCGCCCCGGCATCAATTAATGCCTGAACGCAAGCATATTGCTGATATAAACTTGCCAGCGTAATTGCCGTTTTCCCCTGGCGATCGCAGGTATTAATATCGACACCCAGCGCAAGACAGGTTTTTACTTTATCGATATCGCCCTGTTGTGCAGCCAATAAATAGTCGGCAGGTAGATTTTTTATAGTCATTCACATTCCCCTGGTTTTTGTGGCTGTTTTCGATGAATTGAGAATAGCAACGATAATCTGATAAAAGAACCCGCTTAAATTTAATTCGCCGTATTTCGCCTTTTTGTTGAATGATGTTCAACAATCTTTTCGCAGTGTGCGGTAGTGCAATATTTGTTTCTTTGACCCGATACCCTTTCACTCAATCAGGTTTTATTTCTCTATAGTCTGCACATGTAAGCGCAGCTTTCGTCCATGTCTAACCAGAGGGGAACAAGATGAACGGACTCACTGCAACGGGTATAACCGTCGGTGTTTGTGCAGGGCTTTGGCAGTTAGTGTCTTCACATGTTGGGCTTTCTCAGGGATGGGAATTATTAGGTACGATAGGGTTCGTCGCCTTTTGCAGTTTTTATGCCGCAGGCGGCGGTAAATCGGGGTTTATCAGAAGCCTGGCGGTTAACTATTCCGGGATGGTGTGGGCGTTTTTCGCCGCGCTGGCTGCCGGTTGGCTGGCCTCGGTGAGTGGGCTGTCCGCGTTCTGGGCGAGCGTGATTACGACTGTACCCTTCTCGGCGGTGGTGGTCTGGCAAGGGCGTTTCTGGTTACTGTCATTTATTCCCGGTGGCTTTCTCGGCATGACGCTGTTTTTTGCCAGCGGGATGAACTGGACGGTAACGTTACTGGGTTTTCTGGCGGGTAACTGCGTGGGGATAATTTCAGAATATGGCGGACAAAAATTAAGCGAAGCGACGACTAAACGCGACGGGTATTAAAAGTTATTCAAAAATGATTATCTATCTTTAACCGATACCTCTACAGTCATAGCTGGAGAAATTCATAGTAGATAATGGCGGGAATGGTTTAATGAACTCAATTTTTACCGAAGAGAATCTGTTGGCATTTACTACCGCTGCGCGTTTTGGCAGCTTCAGTAAAGCGGCAGAAGAGTTGGGTTTAACCACTTCCGCCATTAGCTACACCATCAAGCGTATGGAGACGGGGCTGGATGTGGTGCTGTTCACTCGTAACACCCGCAGCATTGAGTTAACCGAGTCCGGGCGTTATTTTTTCCGCAAAGCTACCGACCTGCTGAATGATTTTCACGCCATCAAACGCAGTATCGATACTATTTCTCAGGGCATAGAAGCGCGCGTGCGCATTTGTATTAATCAGCTACTTTATACGCCCAAACACACCGCACGCTTATTACAGGTGCTGAAAAAGCAGTTTCCTACCTGCCAGATTACCGTGACGACCGAAGTGTATAACGGCGTCTGGGATGCGATTATCAATAATCAGGCGAATATCGCCATCGGCGCGCCCGACACGCTGCTGGACGGTGGCGGTATTGATTACACTGAAATTGGCGCGATTCGCTGGGCTTTTGCCA
Source organism: Escherichia sp. E4385 (assembly GCF_963883145.1). Classification (NCBI taxonomy): domain Bacteria; kingdom Pseudomonadati; phylum Pseudomonadota; class Gammaproteobacteria; order Enterobacterales; family Enterobacteriaceae; genus Escherichia; species Escherichia sp. E4385. Next base: position 117,008 of record NZ_CAWOOJ010000010.1, on the reverse strand, counting down.
TTGCCCCGGATCACCCACTGGCCTTTATGCCAGAACCGATCGCTGAAAGTCAGTTGCGTCTTTACCCTAACATCATGGTGGAAGATACCGCGCATACGATTAATAAAAAAGTAGGTTGGTTGCTGCATGGGCAGGAGTCGATTCTGGTGCCAGATTTCAATACCAAATGTCAGTGCCAGATTTTAGGTGAAGGGATTGGTTTTTTGCCGGATTACATGGTCCGTGAGGCGATGACGCAATCCCTGCTGGTTACCCGACAAATCCATAATCCGCGCCAGGATTCGCGCATGTTACTGGCGACTCAGCATTCTGCTACGGGTCAGGTGACGCAGTGGATTAAAAAACAATTTGCGCCAAATGGCATATTAACGGGGATCTATCAGGATTTACTGCATCGGGAGAATTGATACCACTCAACCTCCCGATGCGTTGTGAATAGCGGTTTAGATCAACCACCGGCTTTCATTACCCATTCAGAGATAAATTTATTACCAGGAACTGGCGGGGAGTACAAATAGCCCTGCAAAAAGTGAACGCCTTTACCGATCATTAAGTCCGCCTGTTCCTGAGTTTCCACCCCTTCAGCCACGATACTCAGACCAGGTTTACGCGCCAGTTCGACAATATTGTCGACAATATGACCGGAGATTTCGTCCACGCTCGCCATTTGCACAAATGACTTATCGATCTTAATAAAATCGACCGGGAACGCCTGCAAGTAACGATAGGTCGCATAACCCGTACCAAAATCATCCAGCGCAAAGGTAATGTTGTGCTGATGAAGGCTATCAAATATCGCTCTGGCTTCTGGCGTTACCGGAATAGGGTTACGTTCCGTCAGCTCAAGAACCAGCTTGATTTTATCGTTACCTAATTTCTTAACCAGGTTCAGACACTCTTTTTCAAATCCCGCAGCCAAGAAACAGCCCGCCGAGACGTTGATACCAATATGGAAATTGTCCGGCAGCAAATGTTTTACCGGCATCAGAATATCCGCAGTCTGTTTCATCAACTGGCGGGTCATTATGACGATAAGACCAGATGACTCCGCCAGAGGAATAAATTGATCCGGCGGGATGATTCCCGTTTGCGGATGTTCCCAACGAACAAGCACTTCACAACCTGTCAGTACCCCTGTCTGAGCACAAAATACCGGTTGGATCCACGGTTTGAATTCATGGTTTTCCAGCGCCAGACTGATGGCTTCAGGTGTGACAATATGGTGACAACGGTTGTCAGGAAGATAAATTTTATTTTTATTTCCCGTAGCAGTGGTTACCTGCGGGTGATACTGAAAAAAGATATCCCGCCAGAAGGTAATATCACTCTGGATGCCTAATTTCTCATACAACTGCTTCTTTTGATGTGAAATTGTCTTTGCACTGCGATTTCTGTACTGTGAGATTTCTGTAACCGACATCCCCTCCATTAGCAGCTTGAGTAAAAGCCGTTCTTTTTCGGACACAATACCAGGCAACGTCAAATTAACCGTTGCGCCGAACTCTTCCAAAAAAACACTCAAATCATGCGAAGCCATTTAACACACCTTGATTAAATCTTGTGCGCCAGCTTAATCTGCTTGTCTTCACTCTGGCAGGAAAAGCTGGCTGCAAGAAAATGACACAGAGAGCCGAATTAGCACCCATTCGGCTCTCTCCTTTTACTTATTATTCAGATCAGAATTGCCACTTAACGCCAATCATTGCAGAGGTGTCATTATATCCCTTATCGGCAACCTGAACGCCCACATTTCCCCAGACATTCAGGTTGGCATTTAGCTGTCCTTCAACCCCCGTCTTTATCTCGGCAATATTTCGGGCTCCATCCTGAGTGACTGACACGCCATCCATGCTGGTGCTGAAATCCTTACTGTTATGCAACCAGTTCACTTCCACAAATGGCTGGAACTCGCGGGATTTACCGTCGTCCATTTTATGATGACTCTTCAGCCAGGTTTTTACACCAAGTCGAGTCTGAATGTTGCCATCACCGCTGCTACCAACAAGAGTACCGTTACTTTCGCGGTGCTTATCGGCTTTTACTCCCATCCAGGTAACCTGAGCTTGCGGCTGAACATACCATTCATTACGCGTTCCCTGGCTGCCATTAAATTCAGCTAATTTGTGTTTGTATCCAGCTTCCAGTGAAGCGGTAAATCCTTTTGATTTATAGGATTCACTTTGTAAATCATCCCCTTTCACTGTGTTATCAAACCAGCTGTACTGCGCCCAACTGTCGAGATACGCGCCATTATGCGATTCGTCATCAGCATACCAGGTGGCATACAGGCCAGTGCTATATCCATTCACACTCGCTTTTGAACGATAACCGGTTCGCGAGGAAATGGTTTTGCTGTCGCTGTTGCCATATCCCGCCATGACCCCAACATGCCAGCGGTCGTTGCCGTTTTGGCTCCACTGCGCGATGTCGCCTCCCAGTTGCAGAACATAGCGATTGCTTTGGGTTTTCAGCTGGCCGCTGCCATCGCGCCATTTATTATGACCACCTTCATGGCGCATCCACATAGTGGTTTGTTTCTGCTCACCCGTCACCATGTCGGTATAGTACGTATTACCCAGACGCTCATGCAGACGCGTAGTGAACATGGTATTCGCTGCTGCAAGGTTCGCGATGTAGCTGCCCGCTTCCGGTCGCAGGTCATTATCCACATTCAGATCCGGCCCCGGCGTCGGCTCTGGAGTCGGAGTCGGATTAGGCTCCGGATTCGGCATCGGCTCTGGTTCCGGCTGCAGTTCAGCTGAATCACCACCACTGGTCAGATACCAGTTACCGCTATTTGCCCCCTTACCACGCGCGAGAGTGTAGTCATATGCGCCCGCAACGATACGTCCTGCCTGAACAAATTCCCCCTCAGACTTACCATCAACATGGATAAGTTCAATGCCGTTAAGCGTTTTAGCGCCAGAACCGCCTGCGTTATTCACCGTAACGGAAGTCGTGCCGCTGGTATCGCCCTCAACAACCAGTTTATCCGTCACTGAATCATCGCCATTCAGTGCCGTATTCATCACCAGTCGGCCGTTATCACTATGGTAGTTCCCCTTCACCACTAACGCGTTGCCCGCTTGCTGTCCAGACTCTCCGGTCATCAGCGTACCGTTGTTAGTCAGGTTGCCGCCCAGGGTGTAATTCACAGGCACAGCCGCTCTTTTTTCAGCGCTATTATTCAACACCAGGGTACCGTTGTTCTCAACATTTGCGCTACCCAATCCCTGTGCATGACTTACCAGCACTTTAGCCGAGCTGGCAATATTCATATTAGCCGTCAGGTTGCTGTTATCGCCCGCGACTTCCAGCGTGCCGCTCTGAATATTCAGCTCTCCGTTCCCCGTTAACGAACCGGCTGAAGTCCCCCCGTTGGCAAGCGTCAGACTGCCGCCGTTTAAGTTCAGCAGCGAATCGGCGCCGCCATTGAGCGTGCCCACAGTCTGGCTGTGACCATTCATATCCAGTTCAGTCTCTGCCGCCAGACGCAGTTCCTGGGTATTACCCAACACGTTATCGTTATTCAACAAGAGCGTCCCGCTGCGCAGATCGGTAATACCGGTATAGTCGTTGTCTTTGTTAGAAAGCGATACGGTCTGACCTTTCTGGCTGCTGAATGCCAGGTCACCACTGCCGGTAATCTTTGCGCTGAGATCGGCGGCATTGTCGCTTTTACCGTTGGCGCTCAGCACCAGAGCATCGCTGTCGGTAGCGTGTAAATCAAGCTGGGTCAGGCCGTAACCGATATACAGACCGTCATTGTTTACCCCACTCGTCAGACGATAGTCGTAAGTGCCGACGGCCGCTGTTTGTCCATTCTGCTGAATATCACGTTGGGCGCTGCTGGAGAGAATTTGGCCATTTTTATCCTGCAATTGCAGGTTGCCCGCATCGCCCAGAACTTCCGCACCTTGTGCATCAACCAGCTTAATGGTGCTGTTACCATCATCGACTTCAGTGAGCGATAACGCAGAATCAATATCACGAGATACTGAGCGGACAACGTCACTGTCAGAAACCTGAATCACACCCTCGCCGCGCAGATCCAGCGTTTTACTAACGTTGACCGTCCCTTCTGTCATCTGTGCACCTGCTGTCAGGGCACCAAAATCAACGGTTCCGCCGGAGAATCCCAAAGTGCTAATGGAGTGAGCGCCCTTACCCACCGTTACCAGGCTTCCCTGACCCGCAGTGATCCCGCCTTTTTGCAGAAACTCAGCATTCTTTTCCAGGTTAAATGTCGTGTTCTGGAACGCCAGTGAACCCTGGAACCAGTCTGTATAAGCAAACTCATCGAAGGAGAATTCGTGATTCCCCATGTTTATTTCAACAATGCCGTTACCTTCAAGATCGTTATCAAATACCCAATCTTTGTTGGCATTAATTTGCAATTTGCCATCAACATCCAGCTCTGCACGGCCGATGTTCTTGTCTTCAGAAATAACCGCGACAGCACCAGAAGCAACATCAATATATCCGTAGAATGTATTGTTATTGCCGGTCAACTCCACCGTCCCGCCGTCGATACTTATTGTACCGTTGCCATAGATCTTATTGGCAAAGGTCATGCTATCGTCAGCCTTCAGGTGTAATTTCCCGCGGTTGGTGATTTCTGCAGTGCCTATATTTTGGGTAATCCCCAAAGCCCCGTTTTTCTCAATCGTTACTTTGCCGCTAAAGGCGGAATTATCACCGGTTAAGTAAGTCGTACCATTGAGTGCATTGATATAGCCCAGGCCCTCGCTGCCACTGACAATATCCGCGGAAATAGTCGCGTTTTTATCCGTGTGGTTTAAGGTGATTTTCTTTTCGGATGTCTTTGCCCACACAAACTCAATTTTTTCGGCATCAATAATCCCTGCAGCCTTCGCATCATTCCCTTGCCGGGCACCTAACGCCAACTCAGAGTTGGTGCTTAAACTAATTGTCGGCGCAGAAATTTTACCACCTTCCGAAACAGCAAGTGTTGTATCGGAGACTTGATCATAATAGCCCAGGCTAATTTGCTTAGTGGCGTTAACTTCACCGCCGTTATTAACTGACAGGTACTGATTACCACCGTAACTGCCGTAAACGCCCATAAAAAAGGTTTGGGAATTTACCTGGCTGCCTTCACCACTGACATTTCCCTGCAAATAAGTCAGACGACTGGTGCCCTTAACATGGATTTTTCCGCCGTTGGAGACGTTAAAATAGCCTCTATCGTGGGTAATATTAGAGTAAGACTCATATAAATCATCAGCATATAACTCACTGCCGGCATTGGAGACGTTCAGAAACCCCGTCCCTTTTAACAAAAAGTTAAGCGAGCCATTGATATGCACCTTCCCTCCGGTGATATCCAGTCCACCACCAGAAGCGAGAGTCAGACGTGGACGAGAAGAGTCTGTCGCATCGATTACCAGATTGGCATTGTCGGTCACTGAAATACGGTAATCAATAGTTTGGTTATCTTTACTGAATACAGCTGTGTGATCTTCACTTACAGTAACATCTTTAGACATTGCCAGAGATGAATATAAACTTATCGCGCTAATTAAAACAGCCCGGGACTTTTTTCCTTTTATTTTGCTTCCCAGTTCAGAGCAAACACTCCAACAGTTACGGGACCTGTTCCACTTTAGCCGATATATTTTATTCATCACAATCTCCAGCAATACATCCAAATAAAACCAAGATTGCATAAACAGCAACGCATAAAATGCCATCCCGGTTGCTGCTCATGGCATATATAAATTCAAAAAAATCGCATAACATTGATAACCACATACCTGGGTATGCAGTTCAGAGAGTAATAATAGATTAACTTACTACCGGACACCTATTTCAAATTAACAATCTTAACTTTATCCTTACATTAGCACCCAGTCTCGAACATATGCGCATTATATGTATCTAAGAGCTCAAATCAACTCAAAATATAAACAAGAAGCAGGCATTACACATTTAATATATAACCGACAAAGGTGATAACTCTTATTAGGTATTTAATTATAAGAATTGTCTTATTAATAAATATATGTGCGCATAAGACTGAATCCATTCAGCTTTCATTCATATAAAACCGTTAATTAATAGAATATAAGATTTACAAGTGACTAAGAGGAATTACAAGATATGAAATTACAACTATATATAATATATGCATAAAATTCTACAGTGGGTCAATAATTCCCGTACCATATGCAGAGATGGCGCAGTTTTATGCACGTCCTGGAACATCACACTATTTCCTGTGTGTCGATTGTCAGACCGATGAACAGCTCAACGAACTTGTGCGTAATTGCACCGAAACCGCCTTTCCCCCGTGCGATGCGTACAGAACAGACTACGACGAGACGGCGGGCCGTATACGAACTGGAGGGCCTGCGCGTGGTGGATGCATCAATTATGATTGGCGAAAAGCACGGCTGCGTATTTTGTGGCGAATGGAATGCCGCTGAGAACTAAAAATTCAGTCGCGACTTGATTTGGCTGTAGGCCTTGTAAGGTTGAGAGTTACCGTTTTGATATGGGACTGAATCCTGCCATAAAAACGTGAGGTAACTCTCATGTTACTCCCTCTCAGCAATCCTCAATGATCAGGTACACCGCCTTTACCGGGCCATGAACCCCGACGACTTTGATAAGCTCAATATCCGCCGTTGAACTGGGGCCACTAATAATGTTAATGCAGGACGGCATACGTTCACCGGACTGCGCTTTCTGATGCAATTTTTCTGCAAGTTGCGCCACACGTGGCAGGATGGTGCTTTTGCGCAGGATAAAAATTGAGGACTCAGGGAGCAAACTCAACGAGCGTCCACGCTCAGCAGCGGAAAAAAGCACCACGCCTCCCGATTCTGTTAAGCCATATTCAGCATACACTACGCCAACGTTAGCCTGCTCTGCCTGCGAGATATTCTCGGCACCTTTCAGCGGATCCCACACGACGGCATTGCATCCCTGCTGTAAACGTTCACTGATCCCCAGTTCTTCCAGTCGCCTGTCGCCACTAACCACAACCGACTGATCTCCCAGCTCTTTACACAGGCGTAATGCAGCATCCGCGGCCTGCGCCTCGCTGATCAGTTCACAACGCGTCAACATGATATCACTGGCAAACTGGATAAACGCGTCACAGCGCTGTTGCTGGTTAAGTTCAGTAAGACGCTCGTTTGCATAGTTGTTAAGCGGTGCATCTTCTGTTTGCGGTTCGAGTCGCAACGGACGCCCCAGTGCCTGAGCGATGTTTTGCAAGAATTCGCTTCGATTATCCATTCTTTTTCTCCTGCGCCTGATGTTTCTTAAACCAACTACGGAAACTCTCGCCGTCAGCTTCAGGAAGATCGCGGGCTTCCATCCAGTCGCTAATCGCCCCGATCTTGAGTGGTGTTTTGCCGCCACTGATAAACCAGCTTGCCGCATGAGCGCCTGCCATCATTCCGACTTTCCACAATCCCGGATGACTATTGGCATAAGCGAACATTTTAATCGCCCGTTGCTCTGCTTTTGCGGTGATCCCTTTTTCAGCCATCACTCGACGATGGCGCAAAATCAGTTTTGACAGAGGAATACGCACCGGACACACGCTGTCACAGGCCGTGCATAAAGAGCAGGCGTAGGGTAAATCTTTAAAATCTTTATAGCCGCCAAGTAGCGGAGAAATCACCGCGCCGATTGGCCCTGGGTAAATAGATCCGTATCCGTGACCTCCAATGTGGCGATATGCCGGACAAGTATTCATGCAGGCCCCGCAGCGAATACAGCGCAGCACATCCCGAAATTCAGAGGCCAGCACTTCAGAACGCCCGTTATCAACAATAACCAGATGAAACTCTTCTGGCCCGTCCACATGCCCCGCTTCGCGCGGCCCTGTCAGCCAGGTGTTGTATCCCGTCAAACGTGCGCCAACGGCACTACGCGCCAGCATGGTGATCAATACATCAACCTCGGCAAACGTGGGGGCAATACGCTCCATCCCCATCACCGCGATGTGCGTTTTAGGTAGCGTGGTACACATTCGCGCATTGCCTTCATTGGTCACCAGGCATACCGAACCTGTTTCTGCTACCGCGAAATTACAGCCGGTTATACCGATTTCGGCACTGAGGAAATCTTCACGGATCTTTTGACGAATGAATAAGGTCATCGCTTCAGGCGTCTCCGGGCCATCATAGCCCAGACGTTCGTGTAGCACCCGGCGGATCTGGTGGCGATCTTTATGGATAGCCGGGACCACAACATGAGATGGCGGATCTTGATCCAACTGAAGAATGTATTCACCCAGATCGGTTTCAATCACCTGAATGCCAGCGTCCTGCAACACATGATTGACGCCAATCTCTTCGGTCACCATCGATTTAGATTTCACCACCTTCCGGGCATTTTTGTGTTGGGCGACCTGTAAAATGTAGCGGGTAGCGTCTTCTTTGGTTTTTGCAAAATAGACGTGACCGCCGTTTTGCGTCACTTTTTCGGAGAGCTGGTACAGATAAGCGTCGAGATTACTCAGAACATGATCACGTATCTGGCTGGCACGATCGCGCCACTCCTCCCAGTGACCTAATTCATCGACCATTTTTTGCCGATTTGCCCCAATACGCTGCTGCGCGTTTGCCACCGCTTTGCGCATGATCGGATCTTCAATTTGCTGACGGATGCGTGTCTTGAACTCTGTATTACTGGTTTTGATCGACATCTTTATACCCTCAGCGGCTCATCAGCACTTCAGCAATATGCATCACTTTGACTTTCTGCCCTTCCCGTTGTAATCGCCCACTTATATTCAGCAAGCAACTAATGTCGGCACCAATTAAATACTCAGGACAGACCTCCATCAGGTGTGAAACCTTTTCTTTCACCATCTCGCCGGAAATTTCGGCCATTTTGACCGAGAACGTACCGCCAAACCCGCAGCAAGTATCCTGTTCGGCAAAGGGCAACAGCTCCAGTCCGCGTACGTTTTTCAGCAGCGTAAGTGGTTCATCCTTCACACCCAGCTTACGGGCCAGACTGCAGGATGGATGATATACCGCCCTCCCTTGCAAGCTGGCGCCTACATCGACGACCCCTAATGTATTGACAATAAAAGAAGTGAGATCCTGCATACGCGCGGCGACCTTTTCTGCACGTAATGCCCATTCTGGTTCGTCAGCCAGATATGTTGGGTAACTTTTTACGGCGTAAGTGCAGGAACCGGCGGGCGAAATAATGGGATCGTCGTTATCTTCAAGTGCAGCGATCAGATTTTTCATTCCAGGGATCGCTTCTTTGATATAACCACTATTGATCGCAGGCTGACCGCAGCATCCCTGTTTCTCAGGAAAATTTACGCGACAGCCGAGTTTTTCCAGGAGCAGCACGGAGTCGCGTGCCATCCTTGATTTCAGGGCATCACCGATACAGGTAACAAAGAAATTTACATTCACAACCAATACTCCATTGCTTCATTTCTATTTATGCCTGATCGCAACCACTCCTTCCGGGTTATCAGACATCAATAAAAATGGCGGCTTTTTTATTGGGTAGCAGAATACAAACTCAAACTGATTTGTATGACAAATCAATAATCCATCATTGGATACCTGGATGCAATAGCTAATTTTATTTCTTTCGGCGTCGCTCACATTTTTATAATGATCGCCACTAACAATACGGAATCATGCATTCGATATAATAACGTCATGAATCCAATCGAATTTATCTTAAACCCCCATTTAGAGACACTCATTTAGTATCTGTTAAAAAAGTCCACCAAATGAGTATAAATAAAATTATTAACAATAATTACACAACCATTAATAACTGTAATTTTATCTTACTGAAGCGATTCAGTGTGTTTTTATAATGAGGCCCCGCCTTCGGAAAATATATAATAACATCTGCTATAAGTTATATTTTCAGAGTGCGGGTCAGGTAGTATCCTGATAACTCTAATTAGTTATGTATTTTTACGCCAAGACAGCCACGAACAAACTCAGGATTAAAATGTTTTACGGATTCGCCAACATACCCCAGATCAAGTGAGCTTATTTGCGCCATTTCTTTCTCTGTCAGTGAAAAATCCCAGATAGCGAAGTTCTCTTCAATACGATGCTGATGAGTCGATTTTGGAATAACAACCACTCCCCGTTGAATATTCCAGCGTAGAATTACCTGAGAAATCGATTTTTGGTGAGCATTTGCAATACCCTGAAGCAGGCTGTTTTCAAATGGTTTATGTCTTCCACCGCCTAATGGTGCCCATGCTTCAGGCTGCACGTTGTAGTATTTCATGGTTGCCAGCGCTTCTGGTTGGGCAAAATAGGGATGCAACTCAACCTGGTTGACCATTGGCTTAATTCTGACTGTTTCACAAAAGTTTGCCAGAACATGAGGATAGAAATTGGAAACCCCAATCGCTTTCAGTTTGCCCTCTTCATAAGCCTCTTCCAGTGCACGCCATGCACTGAAATAATCGCGCATTGCCTGGTGCAATAAATAGAGATCAAAGTATTCAAGTCCCGATTTTTTTAATGACGCTTCAATACCTGCTTTTGCCGTATCCTGATCAACCATGTCCTGCACCCACAGTTTAGACGTAATAAATAACTCCTCGCGGGTACAGAAACCTTCCGAAATGGCTTCACGAATAGCGTCGCCGACGGCGTCTTCATTACCATATACCGCTGCAGTGTCGATGAGTCGATAACCGGTTCGGATAGCATTCAACACTGATTGTTTACATACTTCTTTATCGGTAACCTGAAAAACACCAAATCCCATCATCGGCATTTTCAGATTGTTGCTTAATACGGAAAATTCCACTAGCAGTCCCTCCATTACATATGAATCATTAGTCTACGTTAAAACATGACCGCAGATTAGTATGTGGATTTTGATATCACTTATGTAAAAATTTCATTAATAATAGGGGACTGTACTCTCTCTATTATGGGAAAAATGAAGCAGACACGATGAGATTGATGACAAGCACAAAATTGCCTGATGCGCTATGATTATCATGCCGACCAGAGAATCGCAATTTATTGAATTTGCGCTATTTTGTAGGCGGGATAAGTTCCGGTATACACAACAAGCATTTGTCAACAATCTGAGATACTGTCAGTCGCCTGGCCTCGGACCTTTCTGTTTTTGATACACTAATAGCCTTTGTCATACGAAAAATGTACGAAATGGCGAAGGGTAAATGGAGAATGTTATGATCAGGCAGAAGATTTTGCAGCAACTCCTGGAGTGGATTGAGTGCAATCTCGGTAACCCTATCTCAATCGAAGATATCGCACAGAAATCAGGCTACAGTAGACGCAATATCCAGCTCCTGTTCAGAAACTTCATGCATGTGCCGCTGGGAGAATACATTCGCAAACGAAGACTTTGCCGGGCGGCTATTCTTGTCCGACTCACAGCGAAATCTATGCTTGATATTGCACTATCTTTGCATTTTGATTCACAGCAGTCATTCAGTCGCGAATTTAAAAAGTTGTTCGGATGCTCTCCCCGAGAATACCGGCTCCGTGATTATTGGGATCTGGAAAATATCTTCCCTCCATTTTTAGCACGCCAACATACAAAAACTGATTGCACATTAATTCATTTCCCTGAAACACGTATTTTTGGCAATTCATTTAAGTATGATACTGAAATATCGAATAAATCACCGGATGAAGAAGTCAAATTGCGACGTCATCATTTAGCCCGGTGTATGAAGGATTTTAAGACGGATATCTATTTCGTCTCAACGTTTAAACCATCAACAAAGTCGGTCGATTTACTCACAGTTGAAACCTTTGCTGGTACGGTATGTGAATATGCTGACATGCCGAAAGAGTGGACAACGACCCGAGGACTTTATGCTTCTTTCCGTTATGAAGGAAACTGGGAACATTACTCTGACTGGGTTCGGAACATCTATCTGATAGAGTTGCCTGCCAGGGGGTTAGCCAGAGTGAACGGCAGCGATATTGAGCGATTTTATTACAATGAAGATTTCGTAGAAAAGGATGGCAATGATGTTGTTTGCGAAATTCTTATCCCCGTTCGTCCGGTTTAGTTTGTCGCTATGTCTTATTGAGTTTTATCCTGGCCTGCTACTGTTTAATCAGTAGCAGGCCAGGTATTCAGTGAATAATGGCGTTGAACATGTCAACACCATTATTCTTTATTAGATCGTAACGTTCATACTATTCAAATTATGGCATCTCCTCCTCGCCCTTTTCAGTCTCTACAGCCTCGGCGTTAATTGTCACCTTCACAGGCGTCATTTCGTACCCGCCATACGTCAGTGCGTGGAATGTGAACGTATAGGTACCTGGCTTGGTGGTACTAAATGTACGCTTGATTTCCCCGCTCGAGAAATGGTCGGCCTTCGACGGCGAGAACTTATAATCCGCCTCTGTCACGTCTTTCGGAGCCTCAATGTCGACCCACATAGTTCCTCCTACGGGATTGTTTGCCGAGAACAGGGTAACCGTCATTGTTGCGGTCGTTACCCCATCCGCCACCAGAGAATCTACATCAGATGATGCGGCGAGCACCGCGTTTTTATCATCCGCGACGAATTTAGATTCGGCAGTTTTCGTCGATACCTGACCGTCGGTCTGACTCACTTTCGCCGTGAGTGTATATTTCGCTGCGACAGTAGTCGTGGCGGTGAAAATAGCCTGCCCTTGCTCATTAGTTTTCGCCGTCCCATTGGGAGTCAGAACTAAATTTTCCGGGCTGGCAGTCAGCGTCACGTCACTATCTTTCAACAGGTTGTTATTGGCATCAGTCACCGTAACTTTATACGTCTGTTTGGCATTGCCGTCCGCCAGTGCATAGTTGCCAATCACCTCAATACCGGAGACGGTTGCGGTAGCCTTATCGGCCACAAACGTTATAGTCTGCGCATCCGAAGGCTTGTCATTTCCTGCCGACGCCGTGACCTCATACGTTCCGGCAGTCACGGAAACCACTTTCAGTTCCGCTTTACCCTCCTTGTCAGCGTTCACCATGATATTACCGTCTGCAAGCGGTTTGACGCCCCGAGGCAGATTAAAGACGACCACAGCGCCAGGAAGAAGGTTGCCGTATTGATCCTTAACCGTTGCCGTCAGCGTAAAGGCATCTTTGTCGTTTGCCACTTTTGGATCAGCGCCATCAACCTCCAGACTCGCCTGACCGGTACTGAAATCCGCCTTGAATTTCACCGTAACCGTCTTCTGAGTATTATTCACTGAGGCCGCGATGCTGTGTTCCCCGGCAACCGTTGACATCAGCTCAATGTCGGCTTTACCTGCCGCATCGGTTGTTACCGTATTCCCCGTCTTGCTGGTCACACCTTTCGGCAGAGTCAGCGTCACATTTTGTCCCTGCAACGGGTTGCCATAGCTGTCCACAACGGTCAGGGTTACCTGGTTAGTCGACTGTCCATTAGCCAGCTGGTTATCAACCTTCACCGTCATATCACTGATCACTGCCAGGGAAGCATCGCCTGCAACATTCAGCACCAGTGGCTGAGCAACGGCATTTTGGCCGTTCACTCGCGGCATCACAGACAGCTGACCCGCGGCAGATCCCAGAGTTAAGGTCGCCACGTAGACCCCATTACTTGTTTCTGTCCAGTCTCCTGCTGAAGGTCGCTCTGTCCCCGTGCTGGCAGCACCACTAAACTGCGGTGCATCTGGCTTCAGCCCGGTGACAAGGTTCCCGTACGCATCCTTCACGGTGAAGGTGAGTTTCGTCGTCGCTTTGACGGTCGGAGCCTCATTGTCCGCAACAAGCGTAGAGTTCGCTGATGACATCTCCCCCGCAATGACAGTCAACTGCGCGGCTTCGGTGGCTGCTGGCTGGCCGTTGAATAGCGGCATAACGAGAAGCTCACCTGTCTTTCCGCCTGTGGTCAGCGTAGCGACATAGGAACCATCGCCTTGCTCGGTCCAGTTGGATACCGTCGCCCCTTCAGATGCAGCACCTGTCAGGCTTGCCGACAGGGAAAGGCCGCTGATAGCGTTGCCATGCGCATCTTTTGCAATAAGCGTCACGGTTGTGCTTTCGCCTGCTTTTACGCGATCTTTTGCCACAGAGACTGTCGACTGGCCTGAAGATAACGCATCAGCCACCACGGTCACTTTAGCCGCATTCGCTGCCGCGTCCTGTCCATTGAGCTTCGGCATTACCTCTAATTCACCCGCCGTAGTACCGAGAGAAATCTGCGCAGTCCAGGTCCCGTCGCCATTATCCGTCCAGCCTGAGGCCTTAGAACCTGCAGCGGCTGCGCCCGATAATGACGGTGCATCCGGATTGAGGCCAGTTACAGGGTTGTCATTAGCATCTTTTGCCGACCAGATTGCCGTAACTGTACCGCCAACCACCGGTTTTTCTGGATTAAGGGCGATGGTCGAATGTGCTGCATCAAGCGGCCCGGCGACAAACTTCAGCGTTTGTTGTAATGAGCCCAACTGATACTGCTCGCTAAAGGCACGCACAACAACGTTTCCGGCACGGGTCGAAGAAACCGTAGCGCTGTAAACGCCTGGTTTTACCTCCGAAATGGTACCAATGGTGACACCATTGCTATCCTGCGGAACAAATCGCAAGCGGCTGGCCTCTCCCGTCACCGGGTTACCATCAGTATCCACCGCAGTCAGCGTCAGCGTGTGGGATTGCTGACCATCGGCAACCACGTCTCCTGAAGATTCATTCACGCTCAGAGTAGACTTCGACACATCCATCATCGTGGCGCGCAATTCTGCAGTGACGGTTTTGCTCATGCCATCAACGCTAACCGTAATCGTTGCCTCACCTGATTGCGTTCCGGTAGTAAAGACAGACTGGTACACCCCAGCTTCAGTTTCGGTGAACTCACTCAGTGTTGGCTGTGCCTGTGATTTAGTGGCCTTCAGGGTACGAGTCACAATATTTCCAGCTGGCTTGAACGTCAGCTCAGACTTGATCTGATCTTTCATACCCGTGACTGGCTGCCCCTCTGCATCGCGCAGAGAAAGCACCAGTGGCTTTTGCTCACTACCGTTAGCAAGCATTTGGATACGGCTCTGACCGTCAAGCGTTAACGCCGTGCGCTCGGCACTCATACCTGCTCCGGTAATGACCACCTCTGTCTGCACGCGTTTTGAGGCATTGCCTTTGTTGTCGTAGGCAACCGCAGAAATCGCATAATAATTGTTTTTGCCTGCCTGGTAAGCCGGGAGCGTCACTTGCCACTGATTGCCCTGCCCGGTAATTTTTCCGCCTGCGGCCAGCAAAGATGGCGCTTCCCATTGAACATTTTTCAGACCGTGAGTTGCTTTGCTCACCACAAGCCCCAGGGAAACCGTCTGCCCGCCCTTACCTTCAATGCGCTCAGGCAGAGCAATACGGATCACTTCAGATTTGCGATACTCAAGAACGATATTGTTATTACGCTCAACCAGGTCATAGCGGCTGCCTGCCAGTACCCGACGCTCGCGAATGCTATCCGTATCGAGTTGTTTCGCCAAAGGTTCGCCAATTCGGTAGTTAACTTCCAGGCCAAAGCGAGTGTCATTCTCACCGCTCTTGCCCTGCTTATGCCCGGCGCTCAGTGTCAGAAGAGGCACTGGCGTATAGGTCACCTCGGCAGAAATAGCATGCGGGTCTTTCTGGCGCTTATCTTTACCAAACAGCCCGACTTCATCGCCATAATACTGTTCATACATCAGGCTTGCGCCAAGCTGCGGCCAGGCAGGTAAATAGCCCTCTGCGCGGATATCCCAACCATTCGCCGGGCGTTCCTGATAATCCTCAATATCCGGCGATTTTTTCCAGCCAGAAGCGCGGATATAACCATTGGCGCTCAGTTTCAGATAATCGCGCCAGTATTCCGCACCAACACCAATGCGGGTATGACTACGGGATAAATCATGGTCAATAAAGGTGTTCACCCCTGCCATCCAGTCATTTCCTGAAAAATGACGCCAGCCAAAACCAATATTTGACTGAGTACGATCGTCTGTACGATGTATTGCCCCTTGAGTGAACAACATATTTGTCGGTGTATCATAAATCGGATAAAGCATTTCCAGCGAAGAATCCTTCAGCGAGAAATCCTTATCGACATTCAGTTTAACGCGCGCAGTACCATATTTCCCGAGCCACTCCTGGATTTCCTGGGTAGCTTTAGTGGTGGCCATCCCGGTAATAAAATTACGTGTCGCATCGCTATCTGGCTGACTACTCAAAAATGTCCCGGCATTTGCGGCAAACGACGCGACATTTTTCTCCACATTATTATCAGCAGTTACCGTAGTATTTTCCATGCTCAACCGTGGCTGAACCGCATTCTGCGCACGTGCCGCCATTACCGGCGTAAAGGTGACTGCGAGTGGAAAAAGAACCTGAACAGAGATATTTGCCCACGCCACGCAGCGGGCCAGAACTGAATAACGAAATCGTGGTTGTTTATGACCTGTTTTATAACGTGACATTGAGATAATTTCCTGATGAACGAATTAACGAACATAGGCAGACACAAATAATGGCGTCCGCTTGTCAGAAAAACCGGGAATTTCCCGGTTTCCTTTTCCGCAGAAAAGGAAATACCTTTATGTAAGAAAGTACACCGCCACCTAATATATCCAGTGCCTGTAGCCACTCATCAGGTGGTTGGGCGCGGGATTATATTTTTATTTATGGGTGAAAATTTAGCTTTTTGTGCAAGTCATTAAATAGATACCTAAGTTATATTTCTTAGTCTGCGGACAGTGAATAATTCATTATTCAGAGTGAATAATAATGACCTGCCTTTAATTTATCACGATTGGCAATACGTCGAAGTAGGTATATACGCCAGGATAAACCAATATATTTTTTATGGATATTCATTTTCCTTCATCAGACTGTAAATTCCGGGGATATCGAACTTGCACGACTCATCTCAACACTCAAACAGATTTATGAATTTCGTTCATAACCCCTGACAGATCCTGCCGTCTAATCGAGCTCTTCCCTTTACGTTATGCTTCTCATGAACGATAACGGAAGGATAACACCATGCAAAAAGTAAAACTGAACAACGGTATTGAAATGCCCCTGCTGGGCTTTGGTGTATTTCAGATGACCGATGCCGCCGAATGCGAAAGAGCGGTCATTGACGCTATTAACACCGGTTATCGACTGATTGACACCGCCGCCTCCTATCAAAATGAAACCCAGGTCGGGAACGCACTGAAACAAAGCGGTATCGCCCGTAACGAGCTCTTTGTCACCACCAAACTCTGGTTGCAGGATACCAGTTACGAAGGGGCCAAAGCCCAGTTCGAACGCTCTCTGAATCGACTGCAACTTGATTACGTTGACCTGTATTTGATTCACCAGCCATACGGTGATGTCCACGGTGCCTGGCGCGCCATGGAAGAACTGCAACAGGCAGGCAAGATCCGCGCTATTGGCGTCAGTAACTTCCATCCTGACCGACTGGCTGACCTTATCGCCTTTAATAAAGTCGTTCCGGCGGTAAACCAGATTGAAGTTAACCCCTTCAACCAGCAATTACAGGCCGTTCCGTGGATGCAAAGTCGTGGCATTCAGCCAGAAGCCTGGGCACCGTTTGCGGAAGGGAAAAATGGTCTGTTCCAGCATCCTGTTCTCACGGCAATCGGCGCGAAGTATGGCAAAAGCGTGGGCCAGGTTGTTCTGCGCTGGATCTACCAACGAGGCATTGTTTCACTGGCAAAATCAGTGCGAAAAGAACGCATGGAAGAGAACATCAACATTCTCGATTTTGAACTCAGCCCTGAAGATATGCTGCAAATTACCGCCCTGGATACCGCAACCAGCGCGTTCTTCTCTCACCGCGATCCCACAATGGTGGAATGGCTGACTGGCCGCAAACTTGATGTTTAAGCCGCGATAAAAGAGGTATTCATTCAATGCAAAAACGTTATCTGGGTAAATCCGGACTCGAAGTCTCCGCCCTTGGGCTCGGTTGCATGGGCTTAAGCCACGGCTACGGCCCGGCGACCGATACCCGTCAGGCTATCGAACTTATTCGTGCTGCGGTTGAACGTGGCGTCACCTTCTTCGATACCGCCGAAGTGTATGGTCCGTATCTGAATGAAGAAGTGGTCGGCGAAGCCTTAAAACCGTTTCGTGACCGTGTGGTGATTGCCACTAAATTCGGTTTTACCTTCGGCGATGATAATAAGCAGCAGATTTTAAACAGCCGCCCGGAGCATATCCGTGAAGCCGTTGAAGGCTCATTACGCCGTCTTAAGACTGATGTCATTGACCTTCTGTATCAACACCGTGTTGATCCGGATGTTCCTATTGAAGATGTTGCAGGAACGGTGAAAGACCTAATTGCAGAAGGTAAGGTCAAACATTTCGGCCTGTCTGAAGCGGGAGCACAAACCATTCGTCGTGCACATGCGGTACAACCTGTCACCGCCCTGCAAAGCGAATATTCCATGTGGTGGCGTGAGCCTGAACAGGAAATTCTGCCGTTGCTGGAGGAACTGGGGATTGGTTTTGTACCCTTCAGCCCACTAGGTAAAGGTTTCCTGACGGGGTCGATTAAGCCAGGAACCACTTTCGGCAAGGATGATTACCGTAGCACCGTACCGCGTTTCGCGGCACAAGCTATTGAAGCCAATGAAAAACTGGTCACCTTGTTAGGTGAACTGGCCGCGGAGAAAGGGGTAACATCTGCACAAATCGCACTGGCATGGCTGTTAGCACAAAAGCCATGGATTGTACCCATCCCTGGCACCACTAAACTACACCGGCTGGAAGAAAACCTGGGTGCTGTCGACATTGTTCTTTCGCGCAATGATACGCAGCAGATAACCGAGGCACTGGAAACAATTAAAATCGTCGGTGAACGTTACTCGCCTGAGCACCAGGCACGCGTAGGCCGTTAATGCCCAAACGGGTCCACAACAAAATGTGGACCCGTTACTCTGAATACGATCAACAGCGCAAAAGCTGGCGGATGCTGCTTGTGGCTGGGGTAGTAAAGGTAATATCCTGGAAAAGTTGGACACCACTCCTGCAACACCTGAATAAGCTTGCCTGACTTTACATACTTCTGAACCATGTCTTCAGAGAAAGCGATCCCAAAACCTGATAACGCGGCATCAATTCTTACTGGCAATGGGCTACACGTCAGTTGCCCCTCAACCTTGACGCGAGGTGGTTTCCCTTCTCGCTCGAACTCCCAGTGGTAAAGCCCACCGGCGGTTGGCAAACGCATATTGATGCAGCGATGATTTTGTAGCTCGTGAGGCGTTTCAGGTAAGGCGTTAGCGGCAAAATACTCCGGTGCCCCCCCACGGCCATCCGCATCTCTGGTCCAATCCGCACTGCAATCATATCCTTATCCACACTTTTCAAAGCGCACTCATGAAGGGCGTTCATAGATACAATTATTTTAGCTACATTACTGACAATTATGATAATTGATAATCTGTATGTATCGAAAATAAAGATTAATTATCATGAGGTTTACCATGAAAATACTCGTTGCAGGAGCAACAAGATGCATCGGTATTCATGTAGTAAATACCGCTATTGCAATGGGTCATCAGCCCGTAGCTCTGGTCAGTACCCTGAGCAACGACGCCGCTAAAAATAAAACATTCGAACTGGTCGCAGAACGAGGAGAAGCGCAGCAGGATCTGCCCCCTCTGTTTGCAAACCTGCAGAGTGATAATCCTCAAAAAAACGATGGGGTTTTCGATATAGACAATATGCCTCTGCGTGAAGAACCTGAATGTATTATTAATGACCTGAATCTGCACACCAAGGTTAACTAATTTTAAAATATGACAATTTTATCATATAGCGGTCAGTATTATGACAGCTTTAATCTGTACAATTATCAGGAAAGAGACGTTCTCTCCTATATTAATTCATTTTCAAACATATAACTTAGATTAGGTATTAGTTATGAAAACACTACTTGTTACTACATTAGTCATGGGCTTTATTTCGGTGAATGTTGCATTTGCAGCGCAAGAAATTAATCATACAGATGGCAAAGAAAAGATTGGTGTAATCTCAGCCAGCAATGCCTTGACGCTTGATGAGTTATCGAATGCGCTTTCTCGTAAGGCTGATGAGCAAGGAGCAACGTCGTTCAAAATCCTGTCTACCACGGGGAATAACAAACTGCACGGAGTTGCTGAAATCTATAAGTAAATAGTAAATGATGTGCCATGGACTGTTTATCATGAGCATCGGTTCCATGGCTTGTCCTTACGACGAAAATGCAGTCTCAGCAGATTGTAAACACGGTACATTTCTAAGTGTGAATAGCACAATTATGCGGGGATCATACAAGGAGAGCAGCGTAATCCTCAGGGCCAATCTCAGCGTAAACTATGGATCACTTGTGTGCGATTAGTAATAATTGATGTAATACATCTTTCCAAATTTGTGATACAGTTCAAAAAATTGATTGACCAAACTCGTTATCTATATAAGAGGCGCTTATGAGGTGCGCTCTTTTTTAAAGCGAGGAAATACCAATGAAAGAGAATAAGATACAAGAAATCAGTAATAAGCTGATTAATATTGTTGTTTTGGTTGCAGTTGTAGAATATGCTTATTTATTCCTCCATTACTATTAATTACATCTAAAAACAATTCCCTTAGGTGATATTTAAAATATGTATCCTCCACCTACTTTGTAAGAGTTATGCCAGTGGGGAAGGATATTCGTACGGTTTCGAAGGGAAGTTTAAAGAAACCGTATTTGTGCCGCACTAAAAGAGATTGCGCATTGAGTCAGCATTTTAGTTACCCAATGCGCATGTTGGTTCACCAAATTGTTACTTTGGCTGCGTGATAAATAATCAGCCGGTAAAGCAAGGCTCACCCACATTCTCAATGCGTTCATACCGATCAGCAGGTAGTGACATAAATCAGCATGAATAGTGCCGTCACCAACGATAGCCAACAACATCTCTCACTTCCGGCACGTTCAGTTAGCTGCGGGAATCCCACATATCCAGACTGTCAGATTGTGAAGCGAAAAGGACGGCTATATGTCATTTGCAAATCTAATCCCCGCTTTAAGGCTGTTCAGAGGCGCAAGAAAAAGCGTTAACTCTGAGTTTGAAGGTTCAACGACACCTGGCTGGCTGCATAATCATGCCTGATTAACGCTGGTGTATTCAGTACGCCAGCATTAACTTTCCTGCAAACGTATCTTCTTACTCATTAATGGCTTGCTACCTGCTGATGCTGTGTATGAGCCGCATCAACCGCTTTTTGATACCATTTTTTAGCCAGTTGTGGATTTTTCTCTACGCCCAATCCCAAAGAATAAATATCACCTAAAGCCACAAAACTGGGAGCAGTGATATGATCCATTCTGCTGATATGTTTAAGATAAAGGTTTATCGCTTTTTGATAATCGCGTTTTACGCCATTACCTTGTTCATAAAGTTTAGCCAGACGATACTGCGCCGTAATATCATTATTTTTATCGCCTTTCTTATAATATTTCGCCGCTTTATTATAATCCTGAGGAACGCCTAATCCTCTTTCATAAATAATCCCAAGATAACGTGCAGCTTTCATTTCTCCCGCCAGGTCAGCTTGCTCAAAAAGGCTTAAGGCTTTTGCATAATCATACGGTACGCCATATCCATTAAGATATAAAATCCCTAAATCCAGTTTCGCGCGGGGGTTTCCGCTGGCTGCTGATTTCGTCAACCATTTAAAAGACTCAGTATAATTCACCGTTTGATTGTAGTTTCCATTCAGGTATGCTTCCCCCAATCTGGCTTGCGCTTCTGCATCTCCCTGAGCAGAGCGCGTTATTATTTCATCAAAATTCATTTTTGGTGGAGTATCTGCATATACAGATGCAGAAAAAAATAGAATTACAAATAATAACGCCTTCATTCTGTCTCTCGGTAAAAATGACTGCCAACACGATACCTGATGACAGTCTGGCCTACACTTTATTGTTTGCGTTGGTTAAATAACCATTCACGAACTGGTTCTATACTGTAAGCAATACGCCATGTGTTACGATGCCCGCTGGCACCTTCTCGCGAAGAGTATTCATCAAATACACTGTCTTTTATAAAAACGGTATAACGGATATTACTTTGTTCTTCAAACAATGTGTCGGCAGCAAATCGATATTGTTCAGGGTCCCATTGACCATTCCATGCTGCACGAGAAACTTTTCCCCCAAACTGCTCAAGACGTTCAGTAATCGCGTTGAAGCTGGGAAAAGCCCCTGCATCATCTTCTGAGGCCATAAACCACAATTTGTTTTTAGCTATTGGAGCAACCTGTTCCGCATCCCATTTTCCTGCAACCAGGTAACTCGCTGTGAAAAAGTCAGGATATTTGATATTCATAGCGATGGCCAGCATACATCCCCCTGACTGACCAGTAACATAAATACGTTCAGGATCTATTTTATATTCTTTCATCAAAGACTGAACAAGATTTATTGTTGTATCAAGCAACGTAGATGTACGCCAGTCATCATCAGCAATGATTTCATTATACTGAGGAGCTAAAACATAGCAGGGACGTTTCAGTTGTTCTTCCGGTTCTGCCCAAATTACTGCGCCTAGCCCCTGAAACAGAGTCGTTGTTATTTGTGCACTGGTAGCCCCTGCATCATGCATAAAAAGAACCAATGGCAATACTTTATTTTGTTCTTCAGGAATAAAGAAATTATATTCTAGTATTTTTCCACTTTCATTTTCTTTATATTTACCTTGTCTAAAACTATCGACCACCAGATTTGAAACGGCGTTAGTTTCCAGCGTGGTATTTTGTGTAATCACAGTTGCAGATGCATCTTTATATCTAATAGTTTGGTTTAGTTTTTCTCCTGCAACCCAGGAGGGTTTACCTTGCCCTTTTTTGGGAACTGCTTTTTGTATTGTTGGGTCCGTTATAGTTTCTTGCCATTCATTTTGTGGTTTGCTGTGGTCCAGTTCAAGAATCGCGTACTTACCTGATTTTGCCTCAACCAAAGCTGTTGACTGACTGATAAACACTTTATTGATATGATAATTTTTTACGCTAAACTCTGTTGACGAAAGTTCTTCCTTATTTATAGGCTTTTCAAATTCTACAGCTATCGCAATAAGTCGAACTCCGTCACCAAAAACTTGTGTAATAGCTGTAGCCTTTATTGCCTTGTTGTTTGTGTTTGCGAATACAATGCGAGGCATTGAAACAACTAAAGCACCCGCAATACTTTTAATTAAAAACTCTCTGCGCGTCGGCATAAATGTCCTCTTTACTTTTGATAAAAATTAAATAAATATCAGCATGATACCAGGACTATATTTTTTCAACTTTATCATTCGTGCTTGTATTTAACTTATCTTCAGTGCTAACTCTGTACCTCGTTTTATCGGCAATGTTATAGAAATAAAACCATTCTGTGGATCACGAACATAAGATAAAAAATCCGGTTCTGCGTTATCATTTAATATATATCCTCCTACTCGTAACTGTGGCGCAACGATCTCAGTAACCTTACGAGCGAGGCTTGGGCCATCCGCAAGAGGGAAACCATCAATAAGAATAAAATCGACAGGACCACCGAGATCTTTCAGCGTTTCTCTCGCATCACCGATACGAATATCAACAAAAGACGTAAGACCTGCCTCTGCCAGATTTCGAGACGCGACTTCAGCCTTTTCCCGTACCATTTCAGAACCAATCACCAGTCCGCCACCATTATCTTTCATCGCAGCGGCAAAATAGAGCGCTGACATACCTACAGAAGTTGCAAAGTCCACAACGCGAGTGGCTTTCATTGCCCGGCACAGTAAGTAGATGAGTTCCCCCTGTTCTGGGGCTATGGAAAAGCCATAACTGGAAAATTTTTCAGGATCAAGTGCCGGAGCTTCGCGAAACAGTTCCTGCGGGGGATGTTTGCGTTCATTATTCATGCGTTCCAGAACACGTATAACCTGGGGATCACGAATGGGGCAGATACTATTATTTAATCGACTCATAAATAAGGACCTGTATTTTATGAAGTGATGTTACCTGGTTGTTTTCATACACCATGTTATGATCATTGCTTATGTTGTTGGTATAGTGATACCATTTTTGGTACTGGTCAAGTACCAAAAATGAATGCAGGAGTAAATATTTTGATGAACAAGAGCGAAGTGAGGACGCCGGTGCGACGGGGAAGACCTAAAAGTGCGGGGCTTGATGAGCGTAAGAAAGCGATAGTTATTGGCGCGTATAGTGCCTTCATTGAGCTTGGTTTTGCCCAAACCTCAACCACAGAAATTGCTCGTCGGGCAAAAGTATCAAAAAGAACAATTTATGAGGTATTCAGTAATAAGAAGGAAATTTTTTCAGAAGTAATTAAAGAATATAAAGCCCTGTTCCTCGATCTCCCAAGACCGGAAAACGAGAAGCTCCCCATTAATGAAACTCTGTTTCGTATATTCCGATTAGATATAAGTCAAGAAGAAGCTAAAGAGAGAGAAGCACTCTTAAAATTAATGACACGTGAATCAATTCTCTTTCCAGAGCTTTCAGACTATTTATATGCCACTAAAACGCTTCGCTCAAGAGAACTGTTAATCGAATGGCTGGATATTCAGCAAGCTCAAGGGCGTATTGCTGTTAAAAATACGGGTAATTGCGCTGGAATGCTAATGGATATTGTTTTTGGCGCATTGCTTCCTCGTCGATGGGTTTTGGATGTTAACGAAGATCAGACATTAACACCTGAAGGTCGTCAGCAACAACTTGAGGAAATAAAAGAGCGTATCGAAACTGTTATACAAGGGATTGAAGTGGTCAACAAAAACTAGCCACGATTATGCGGGATACTTACACAACATCATAATCCCCAAAATTGAGTCCATTCCGTTTAGGGAGATATACAAAAATGATAGCAAGCGCATGCCTGGTATGACTAAAATACGCCATGAATCTGAATCGTTTTTGCTATTTGCTCCTCCTTTTAACGGCTGCCAGCAGTGTGTTACTGGCGGAGCCGTTTGCTGCGTGGGTTACATGCGTAAACCTGCTCACCCTGGTAATTTATGGTACTGATAAGCTGGCTGCACGTAGAGGCTGGCGCAGAGTGCCAGAAGCAACTCTGCTGGTGTTTGGCTTTGTCGGAGGTTGGGTTGGTGCAATTATTGGTCAACAGGTCTTTCGACATAAAACACAGAAACAGCCATTCAGAACCTACTTCGCAATCAGCGTCGTATTGAACGTGATGATCCTGTCAGTTGTGATATATGAATTGTATCAACCATAAAACCCGGTATCCGCTCCGGGAGTTACAGGCAGTAGCTCCATGCTATTTCACCGGCGCTTTACTCATGCACTTATTTGGATCCTTACGACCAGGAAACACTAGAGGATAATTTCCTGTCATTATCTGAAGCGTTTTGAGTATTGTAATTGCCTGAATTGAAAGCGGAACAATATGTGGTCGCCTCATTTTCATCCGTTGCGCAGGGATCTCCCATATCGCTTTATCGAGGTTGAATTCGCTCCAGAGCGCCGCTCTCCACTCTCCGGTTCGAACACCTGTAATAATCAACAATCTCGCCCCCAAAACAACCAGCGGACTACCTGTGTAACCAGATAACGCATTAAAGAAAATACGGTTGATAATGGAAGATAAGGAACGGGCAGTGAGCTGTAGTATGTGCGGGGTCAATTGACTTAGATAGACTTGGGAAGAGTTTGAAATGTTGCGATAATAGGAACATAACACACCACATATATTCTTTGATAAATATAACTATTTTCTTGTTTCATCTTTATAAATGCCCCCTTTTGTGCCCCCACCTTGTTTTTCATGCGACTCGATGAGACTTTCATCGAGTCGTTAATCTCATCAAATTCTTCACGTATCGTGGAAACCTTCGCAGATCTCCATCCCCTCACAGCCGTGATCGGCTAAGAACAATATTACTTACCTCCCTGTAAGAACACCGGCTCATCAGCCCGCACGCTTTCCTGGCTTGAAGAATGTCTGTCGCAGTCAAATATGGTGCTTGTAACTGAGAGGTAAATCCATTGCGATCAATACGAACTAACTCATATTTCTCTACCAGAAAGTTAACGGCATTAGCCAGAGTGATACCGGCATCGATATGCTCCTTTATAACGATTTCATCGCTAAAAGGTGTGTCGCTTAGCATTAGGCCATAGTGCTGCTCAAGCAGACGAGTAAGTAACATTTTCCAGACTGCAACGGGCGACAGACAGGGCTTCGCCGCCCGCGAAATTGTAGCAGGTAGATTTTTCATGTTTGCTCTCGTGAAATTTGTTAGCGCTGAGTGGGATAAATGGCGATGTATATGTAGCCGCAACTACCAAGGGTATCGGCTTCGCAGGTGAAACCGTTGTGGTACAGGGTGACACAGTGGGCATGGAGGGGATTCATTTCACCAGTGGTCAGCATCGATTCCATCTGACTGATAAAATGTGGAAATACGACATCCAACTTCAGGCTTTCGGCATCACTAAACTTACCGGTGATACTTGCTCGGTCAGCCAGATAGTGCAGCCGGTTGCCCTCCTGCACCAGACGTGCTCCCAGGCACGGCGTGATATCCCGCTGCAGGCCCCATGTGGGGTTGCTCATTTATAACCTCTTTATTGTCAGTTCAGGGTGATACTCATCAGACAGGTATAAGGTCCGCTGGTGTCCTGGCGGCGTTCGGCGTATACCGCCAGGACACCAGAAATATCCGGAACTTCCCTGCCGGTGTAATGACAGACGCTACCGTGCCACTGATATTTTCCGGTGCAGTAGCGAAAGATTCGGGACTCAGGATGCTGGCGGTATATCGTCATTGCCCGGCGTTTACTGATAATTTTCATGTAATACCTCACAGCAGACCGTGTTCTGCGAACGAATAGATTTGCCTGCCACCAACAATCAGATGGTCAGGGACACGGATATCCACCAGTTGAAGCACCTGCACCAGTCGCTGCGTGAGAGTTTTATCGGCCTGGCTGGGCGTCGTCTCGCCGGAAGGATGGTTATGCGCCAGTATTACCGCTGCCGCATTGAAATACAGAGCTCGCTTGACCACCTCCCGGGGATGGACTTCAGTGCGGTTAATCGTGCCGGTAAAGAGCGTCTCATGGGCAATCAACTGATTCTGATTGTCCAGATACAGCACCCGGAACTCTTCCCGCTCAAGTGCGGCCATATGCAGCCGTAGCCATTCACGTACGGCGTGGGTGGAGGTGAAGGCTACCCCGGGCTCATGCAGGTGCCGGTCCAGAGCCCTGAGTGCCCGCTGGATGAGACGCCGGTCCTGTGGCGTTATCTCGCCGGGTAAAAAGGAAAGCTGTTTCATTCGTTGCTCCTCCGGTCAGTCAATGATACGCAAAATGGCGTGTGCTTCAGGATGCTGCAGGGCATAGTCCCGCAGGCGGTAATAGTGCGCGGTCATTGCGTCACACTCTGTACGGCAGGCATGGTGGCTGTATTCAATCAGGCAGACCGCGATACCTGCGGCTTCTGCACTCATTTGAGCACCATTACCGTTCATGCTGTTGAACAGACGCCATTTATCGTCACTGTCAGCATCAGGGGCCATAAACGCGCCGCCATTGCTGAGGGTGTAAAAGGACCAGATACCACCGCTGTAATCCGCACAGAAGCGGCCCATCCAGGCGAAAATGCGGGGTTCCAGCGTTATCCACTGCGGGATAGCGCCAAAGTGCGGAGGCCAGAAGCAGATACGCTGTTCGTCAGGTACCTGCATTACGGTCAGTTCAAAATCAGATTCGTTAGCAGCAGATGCGAGGTTGCTTTGTGTCGCTGTTGTCATGGGTATGTCTCCGTCAATAAAAAACGCCAGCGACGATGGCTGGCGTATGAGGTAATAAGGGAGGGGCCGGGATATGTGGCTGTCGGGAATGAGGTTTTTCAGTCGGTGAGTAACGACCTGCGGATGCCATAGCGCCGGATATATGGATTGAGTCCTGCACCGGCATCGGGTTCAAAGTTCCAGGCCCGCCAGACCATGCAGCCATCATCGTCGCACACAACCAGACGAAAATGCGTGTGATGGTCATCTCCGACGGTGACGTTGTGGTACCAACAGATAATGGCTTCGGCCTGCTGCCGGGTAAAAGAACCAGGTGGTAGTAACGGGGATTCAGGCATGATGAACACCTTAAAAAGTAAAAAGCCCTGTTACACATGGGCTACAGGGCTGGTCGAATGACTTATGTGAAAAGCCGTCAGGGTTGATCGAGACAATCCTGCCAGGTGATATCTTTCAGCGAATCATGCAAGCCACGGGCACTGAACGGTTTCGATTCCCCTGACTGAAAGGCGGTGAAAGCCAGTGTGTCTTTTGCTCCTGTGTGCTTCAGTGCTTCAAAAGCCACCTGAGCCGGAACAGCCTCACCCGGAAGCAGAGTTTCATTCTCAAGCGAGTATTTTTCATCGTTTATCAGAAGATACACTTCGCTCATTCCTTCATCAGAGGTGGCGCGGTAATCCTCCTTCGGGAGCTGCCAGGCCACAACCATCTTTTTATTGCTGCAACTGATGGTCAGCTTCTCTCCGGCCTGATTGTCGCTGCTGAGTGCAAACTCCATACCGCCCGTATTGCCGTACCATTCACCCCACTGTTGTTCGGTCACTGTTGCATGAGTGAAGGCAGGGGCCAGAAGAGACAGCAGGACAGGTAAACAGGGTTTAATTTTCATACTGTTATCCTTTTCAGTTAATTAGCGCTGATTCAGTTTTTCTTTATACGCGTCTATCTGTGCCTTTAGTTGTGCCAGCGCAGCTGGAGCAATATCGGCGTCAACACGGATAAAATCCTCCTGAATCACACTGAACTTCACCGGGAGCTTAAATTTGCTCGCACCTGGCCCGCGCAGAATGGCCGTTCCTGTTTGAGTGTTATCACTGACCGGCTGTGCATTCTCAATCATCAGGCACGACACATCTTCATGAATGGAATCCCATACTTTTTGACCAATGGCCCTGCAGGCGGCTGAGTGATATTGAGTAAGATTCAGATGTGCCTTTTTCGCTTTGTCGAACCCGCTCTCTTTCTGTGGGTGGGCTTTGTAATAATCGAGCTTTTTCTGTAACTGCTCTTCCCGGCGCTTTTGCGCCTGCTGCTGATTGAGCTTATCAATCTCATCCGTGTCCGGACGTGCCGTAATGACACCGTCACTGAGGGTCATACGGACCGGGTAGATGTTGCCGTTACTCAGGTTAGCAACCACCAGATAACGGCCTTCAGATAAGGTTCTGGTGATATCTACTGAAACACAGGACTCCCGCGAATTGAGGTTCTCAAGCATATCGTTTACCGCCAGACAGCCTGATGCTTTGACCGTACTCTCCGGTGATGCAGCAAAGCTGGAGCCCGCAATCATTGCCAGCAGAGGTAATAATTTAATCAGTTTCATTTTTTTCCTTACTGAAATTAGATGAATAGTTTTTGTGAATACATAAATGCCCCGGATAATACCTACCGGTACATCAGTGGGCAGTGTCAGGGCAAGGAGTCGGCTGAATACCCCGATTTTTGACGATACTGGCGATAACAGCATCGGGCTCCTCTTTGCTGCCAGGTGGATAAATAGCTGCGCTATTCCGGCCTGTTATCAGCCGGAACAAACGCAAGCAGTGACTGCTGAATAAATCGAAAATGGGGTAAAGCCTGAATGAACACCGGGTCTTCAGCCAGACGGCATAAATTGTCGTTACGTCTGAAAGACTCCTGCAGGGGTTGAACCAGATGAATTTCATCCAAGGTGAACACGGCAATATGTCCGTTATGCTCGGCAATCAGATACCAGGTCTGCTGGTGGATGAGTAACCGGCACGGGGCCAGTCGCTCGCAGCGCTGCCCGTCAGCAAGCAGCGTGACTTTTCTGCGGTCAGTAATTGCCTGAACCAGTCGCCAGAATGACAGAGGCTCTGACGGTGAGAACGCCGGACTGGCAGGCGGTATAACGCAGGGTGCTTCATCACACATCAACAATGCATTCACCAGTCGGCGGTCAAAACCCGGAAAAAGCCCGGCCAGCCCGCTACGGTGGGCAAAGATAAGTACATCCGGCACCATCTGCATCTCACTGCCAGCAGTGCGCAGGCGGCAGTAGCCGGACTGATACTCAAGGTCCAGGTACATCAGACGCTCACGAAAATCCCTCCGCAGCGTGCGAATTGATACGCCAAACTCTGCCGCCAGCTTACGCACGCTCAGCGTCTCCCCGGCCACCAGACGGCTGATTATCAGCGACAGCCTGACTGCCAGCCGGTCATGGCGGCGTTCTGCCTGTGTCATGAGAGGTTCTCCGGGAAAGTTAACTGACTGAAAATGATGTGATTACTTTAAAGAGGGGCGCGGTCAGGGTATGGACACCGCAGTAACTTTTTTTCATTTCTGCAAATGTCAGTTGTGGCGGGGTTTACAGACCATTCCCGGGGGAGTGAGGACCGCCAGCACGTCGCAACTCGGACAGGTGATGTCCGATATTAACAATGTGGTAACATAAAGCGGCTACTGCAGCTGCGTGAGCAGCGTTTCCGCCATCACCCACAGTGCCCGGTTGAGCTTCACGTCCCCGTCAATGCCACGCACAGCACGGGTATGCGACCGTCCGCCTTTGGCATTACGGCCACTGAGGCCACCCTTAATCAGGTTCTCCTGCACACGCTGATAAGTGGTCCACAGGTCATTGCTCTCATCCTGCCAGCGGCGCGGGGAGAGTATCTGCGATTCAGTAACTGGCTGGTGATCCTCACCAAAGCGATACGTCAGTGCGGCTTTTGCCAGTGCCTGCTGCGCAGGTGGCGGTAACAGCAACGACTGCATGGCATCCCGCTTTTCTTCCACGCGGTCGAAAATCCCCAGCACCTCATAGGCCCCCTCAATCACCTGACTCACCACATCCCCTTTGTGGGGCACCCGCACCTCGCCAAACGATTCGCCGCAGACGAGGCCGTTCTGACACACGGCTCTGAATAATCCCGGCAACATCTGGTACGAGCTGGTGCCATCATGAGAGTTAAGAAGAATAATTTCCGGCACCTGTTTACCGGTGATCTGCCCCTCCCGACGCAGGCGCAGCATATGCTTCGTATGTTCACGACGACCCGGGTCCCGCACACGGGTCTGACAGGCAAAGAACGGCTGGAAACCCTCCTGCTGCAGGCTGTCTAGCAAAGAGATGGTGGGTATATATGTGTATCTTTCACTACGGGATTCATGTTTGTCCTCGCTGAATACGCTGGGTACCACGCGAAACAGCTCTTCACGGGTTAACGGACGGTCACGACGAATAATGTTTGCAGCGCCAAAGCGCGAAGCCAGACGGGTCATAAGCAGACTCCTCAACATGGGGAAAACAAATAAAAGAAAGCCCCGTCGCATGAAGGCGACAGGGCTCGGGAAACTACTGGCAGGATTAAATATTCAGAAGAAGAAGTTCCAGACGGTACGGGCAACCGACACCACTGTATCGCGCACCGCGCGTATGACTGCCCGCACCGGAGCTGGTATCAGCGGCAGCGCACTCACCGCATCCAGCGCCGCCCCGACGGTTTCACCAAAATCGTTACGCGCTTTTTCCTGGACTGCTGTTGTGCGAAAGGGAGTCTGCAGTTGCGCCACCACGGGACTACTGGCCTCTCGCGGTAGACACTTAATCATCCGCTCAGCCATCATCCGCAATCCCCACTTAGCCCGAACTGAAATGGCGCACACAGGATGTACAGGCCGGAACAGTTCATGCAGCAGGCAGATTTTGCGGCTGATATTCTGCTTTTGCTCCGTGGACAGTTGACGACTACCGCTGGTGGGTTCAGTCTTATCTGACTGGCTGATAACAAACAGCACCTTATGCCGGTAAGTCTCACCAATTACCTGATGATAAAAGTGTTCATCCACCGCCAGAGCACGGTCATCAGCCTTAATCAGCCACAGAACAAGGTCGAGTCGGGGTAGTTGTTCACGGTACAGCGCAGCATACTCGGCATCGCGGGCATTGCTTTCTCCCACGCCGGGCAAATCAACGATTGTCATCAGACGTTCACCGACCTGCAGACGAAAGCGCAGTGCCTCACGCGTACAGGCGACCACATCACTGACCAGCGATATCTCCCCAGCAAAGAGTGCATTGCAAAGACTGGATTTACCGGCTCCAGTTTTGCCCATAATCCCTATAACCGGCTCGTAATTTGTCAGGTTATTTATGTGTTGTAAAATACGTTCCGATACCCAATCAGGCAGAACTGACAGTGTTTGTTGAATTGCTTGAACATTATCTGAGTTATGCATAAAAGCATCTCCGGAGAAATAAAATAATTAGGCAGAACCTCGTGGCCCTGCCTTAACTGATTAGTCTTCATGGAGATGATATATATCTATAATATTTTTAATCACTCCTTTCCATCGGATGTCATTTTTCTCCATGCTTCATCAATAAAGGATTTAAGTAATACATTTGACTCAATGCCAGTGGCTTTATGCAAAGACATTAATTTCTTTTTAGATTGCGCTGTCAGTTTAATACCTGAACTGTCTTTGGATTTTTTATCCCGATGGCGTTTTTGTATCCAGGAATTGCGTGCTCGCACGAGAAACTCCTGCTTGCTCATCTCCCTTCCTGGCGTAAAATCACCATCCTTCACATTCATAATAACAGCCTGTTCTGCACTCCAGCCAGTCCAACAATCAAAGGTTGCAACAGCAAAGTCCTTCATTTGCCTGCTGGTGGCTGGCTGTACATCACAACCGACATAGCTCTTATACATATAATTCCATAACCAGTAGACATTTTCTTCTTCATCCAGATCAATCCATGAAAATGGTAAAGGGAATTCATTAAAGGTATTTACCCACGAATGATAGAGCTCATTAATGATACTAATTTTTCCATTTACATCGCAGCTGAAGCTATCAATTTCCTTCATCAGTGACAGCACATAACTTTCTTTTGAATCATATACAGGAGTAAGTCTTTCGAAATTAATACCGTTTGCGCTGTGGGATACAGTGATCACCTCATGTGTGCCCAACGCGCTGACATCATTCACGTTTGCCCTGTCATTGAGTTTAACGTTCTTTTCACCTGACGTTTTGATCGGATATTTCTTTAATGCTTCAAAGTCTACATCGCTTGAATACTGCCCCAATATTTCCTCAGTGAGGAATGAAGGTATTGCATTAGATGCTGCAGTGTTATTATTTGTTAAGTTAAGTTTTCTCAGTTCTAAACTAGGTTTGCTAAAAATCCAGAACCATGCAAAACAGGCAATGCGCCTGTTTGATTTCATCCAGTCAAAATGTTTTTCAGACACAATATGCATTGTGGCATACAGTTTCATCTCTCTTATAGTTTTTCTTTTCTGAGATGAATTATCAAAAAGCTGATCTAATTTCGAATGAATCAATTGTGCGTACTGCGCCGGTGAACAGAAGGAATTGACGGTTTTCATATCAACAGACACACCGAGATGCTCACTCAGATACCTCACATACTGATGATACTTCCTGCAACGCTCATACTCCATCAACGTCATTATGTTCCCCTGTCACGTCACTAGAAGGCTTAAAACTATCAAGAACCACTACATCAATCACACGATAAAATGTCAATTTATTACTAATAAATGGCAGCTAAAATCGTAATGTTTTAGTAATTATAAGTGATCAATATTTGTTCATGACTGATGGTTTCATAGGGTTCACCATGCTACAAAATCGAAATTTCTGCATTGCCAATAGTTAAGCTTACTAACTAAAGAAAATTTTTTATACAAGACAGAGCCTTCATCTGAGATCAAAGGTGACATTGTCATTAAGCAGGAGGGTTTTAGCGTAGAAGCACGAGCTATTAAGCAGGCGGTGCAAGAGTAGTTAATGCCTTACTTAACGGTCAGAAGACTGATAAGGGGGGACAATCTGCGGAGATAATCGAATTAAGGTTTTTTAATATTATCTATAGAAGTGTTAACATAGCCCTCCTTACCCCGCTTACTCCATTCCACACATATCCCGCTTGAATGAAACTCATCGCTGAAGAAACTAGCTTCTGATAAAAAACATGATACCCCTGTCTATTGAACACTACAGAGGATAAATCATGACAACTACCTACAATGCAAACCCTAACTACGAAATGCATCCACTAATTATCAGTGATATTAATGAGCATCTTGATGAGATGTTTAACCGTTACTCACGAATACTTGCTGTAAGAATTGATTTCGGCTGGAGAAAGAACAGTGTGCGATATCAAAAACAGAGTATCGATGTAATGGCAAAAGACATGCACCGCCTAATTAATGAGATTAAAGCTAACAAATCAATAACCGGCTATTACTGGGTTATCGAATGCTCATCTGATAAAGGGCTACATGTCCATGCAGTATTTTATCTGAACGGACAAAAACACAATAATCCTTACATGTTAGTTCGGATGATTGGAGATGAGTGGGCAGCATGTACCGATAATGAGGGATACTTCCATCATTGCAGAAATAAAAGAGAGTTTGTTGCCAGCGTTGAGCGTGTTGTCGATCATCGCAATCCTGAAGATATAAATAACCTGAGATATATTATTAGTTATCTGGCAAAAAACAGTCAAAAAGGTATAGGTGTGTATGTGGACAAGAACAACATACCTTTAAGAAGCAATCGTGGAAGACCGCGTCAGTGCTAATTTTTTACAGGACAACACGTTGATGTGGAGGAGCCGGTAGTAAAATAGTTTGCTACAGCTCCGGTTAATATAACTTACCGGAACACATCAATATGATAACTAAACCTGCTTTACTGGAAGATCAGTTTATTGACATGAAATTCATCACTCAACTTACTGGCCTGAGCGACAAATGGTTTTACAAGCTGATACAGGATGGGGCATTCCCTAAACCAATTAAGTTGGGCAGAGCCTCCCGTTGGTTAAAAAGTGATGTGGAACAATGGTTACATTTTCGTATTCACGAATCAAGAAAGTAAAACACATCAGTCCTGAATTACAAAATCGACATCATTATATTATACTTTCATCAATACTTAGGGCTTCAAGATCAATCATCTTCCATTTCACATTTACCAACCTCAGCCCTGCGTCAGGGAATTTAATTTTGTAGAAGAGTGAGGTGTTCTGTCAGCTCCCCCGAAACTGACAAACCGGATACCTGTCCCTAAAACATACTCTTTCCATCAAAACTTATGAGAGCCAGATAACTGGAATTTGGTGTTATCCATGGAATAAGCTATATTTCCACTAAACCGGAAATATGGAATTAATATGTTAATTGATCTCCTAAAAGCAGCAGACACCCTGAAAGAGCTGGGTCATCCCACGCGCCTTAGCGTTTACAGAGAGCTCGTTAAAGCCGGGCATGAGGGGCTACCTGTTGGCGAACTGCAGAAGCGGCTCGAAATCCCTGCGTCTACGTTGAGCCATCATCTTTCCTCGCTGATATCTGTCTCCCTGGTACACCAGGAGCGCCAGGGTAGAACGCTCTATTGCCATGCTCGATATGAGAACCTTGAGGCTCTCATTACCTTCCTGACAGAAGAATGCTGCTCAGGGACTGACGACTGCCTCACCCTGCCCCAGATGACGGAGAAGTAAAATGACAGGCGATCTGAAGAATGTTGATTCGGGTTTGTTTGACACCTCAATCACAGAGGCAAGATTCGGCGTTCCTGCCGTTCCCCATCCTCCTCGTATCCTGATGCTGTACGGATCTGTGCGCCAACGTTCCTACAGCCGACTGGCAACTGAGGAAGCTGCAAGGTTGCTGACTGCCATGGGCGCAGAGGTGCGGATCTTCAATCCTTCTGGCTTGCCTCTTCCTGATGATGCGCCTGACTCGCATCCTAAAGTAATGGAGCTGCGTGAGCTGGTTCGTTGGTCCGAAGGCATGGTGTGGTGCTCACCTGAACGCCATGGAGCGATGACCGGCATCATGAAGGCCCAGATTGACTGGATACCACTATCGGAAGGCGCTGTTCGCCCTTCTCAGGGTAAGACGCTGGCCGTTATGCAGGTCTGCGGTGGATCTCAGTCTTTCAACGCCGTAAACCAGATGCGCATTCTTGGCCGCTGGATGCGGATGATCACCATCCCGAATCAGTCCTCCGTGGCAAAAGCCTGGCAGGAGTTTGATGAAGATGGACGAATGAAACCGTCGTCTTATTACGACCGCATCGTGGATGTAATGGAAGAACTGGTGAAATTTACTCTGCTAACCCGAGGTAACTCAGCCTATCTCGTTGATCGCTACAGCGAACGAAAAGAGTCGGCAGAAGAGCTTTCCCGGCGGGTTAATCAGAGCAAAATTTGAGGGCTACTATGAGTGATGTAACGGCATTCAACAACTGCATGAGCGTGTTCTGGCAGCAACATGAAGCCGAACTCTCTCACTTTCTGACATCGAAGACAGGTGATAGCGAAAAAGCAGCAGACCTTCTGCAAGAGCTATTCCTGCGTGCCCGCGCTCATTCAGACAGTTTCTGCGAGATGGAGAATCCGCGAGCCTGGCTATATCGGGCGGCGAGGAATCTGCTGATTGATGAGTACCGCACCACCAGGGAGTTTGTTGAGCTGGAAGAAGATGCCCCATTAACAGACGCATCCCCTGATGCAATCTCAACGCTGGATATTTGCCTGCCTGAAACATTACAGGCTTTACCCGAAGATGAGCGATGGTTGATTGAAGAGTCCGACCTTAACCGGCGTCCCCAGCAGTCTCTGGCCGATGAACTGGGAATTACGCTTACGGCGTTTAAATCCCGTTTGCTTCGGGCCAGAAAGCACCTGAAAGAAACGATGACAGAACTTTGTCAGATTGAGGCGGATGACACATCTCCCGTCTGCTGCCACAAAAAAATGAATTAATCGCGCATCTTTTTCCCGTCACCTTCGTTTACCTCAGTGTAAAGCCAAATGACTAAACACTGAGGTAAACAGTCCATGTCAAAAATTGAGATCTTTGAAGCAGCAGGCTGCTGCGCAACCAGTAGCGTTGTGATCAGCGACGAAGCAGTCAAATGGAACGCCAGCGCCGAATGGGCGAAAAAGAATGGCGTTGATATTCAGCGCTACAGCCTTGCGAAGAACCCGCAGCAGTTCCTGAATACCCCTGTCATCAAAGAGTTCCTGAGCACATCAGGGATGGAGTCCCTTCCTGTCACCTTGCTCAACGGCAAGCTCGTAATGGCAGGCAAACTCCCGACGCGAGAAGATATCGCCCGTTGGGCAGGTATTGCGCTTACTCAGGACTGGAGTGAAGACAGTACGCAACCACGTTGCTGCAGCATTCCACGTATGCCTTAATTCCAGAGGAGCAATCACTGATGAATATGCCATTTTTAAAAGACATTCCCCCGTTCATCTTCTTCACCGGTAAAGGTGGCGTGGGTAAAACATCTCTGGCCTGTGCTACTGCGGTATGGCTGGCCGATCAGGGTAAGAGAACGCTTCTGGTGAGTACCGATCCGGCTTCCAATGTCGGCCAGGTCTTTAGCCAGACTATCGGCCACCGAATTACAGATATCAGTACCGTAGAAAATCTTGCCGCGATGGAAGTTGACCCTATGGCTGCAGCACAGGCTTATCGTGACCGCGTGCTCGACCCGGTTCGCGGGCTGATGCCAGCCGATGTGGTCAGCAGTATTGAAGAGCAGCTCTCCGGCTCATGCACCACGGAAATCGCTGCGTTTGATGAGTTTACTGGTCTGCTGACCAATCATGAGCTGCGGGAAAAATATGACCATATCGTATTTGATACCGCGCCAACCGGTCACACCATCCGCATGCTTGAATTGCCGGGAGCCTGGAGCGGTTATCTCGAAGCGAACCCTGATGCCGCTGCAAACCTTGGACCTCTGGTAGGGCTTGAGAAACAACAGCACCAGTACTCCGATGCGGTTAAAGCGCTGTCCGACGCAGCTCTCACACGCTTAGTGCTGGTTGCCCGAGCTCAGGCTTCAACGCTGAAAGAGGTTTCTCATACGCACGATGAGCTTTCTGCTATTGGTTTGCAGCATCAACACCTTGCCATTAATGGTGTGCTGCCGCCGTTTGCCGGTGAAAATGATCCACTGGCACAAAGTATTCTGGCTCGGGAAGAAAAAGCATTACAGGCAATGCCTGATAATCTGGTTAATCTTCCCCGCTCGCAGCTGTCTCTGAAGCCATTTAATCTGGTCGGTCTGGAAGCCCTGCGAGAGTTATTAACAGAGAGCAAAGCGCCACTGTCGCTCTCCAATACAACGCTAAATGCTCTGGATTTACCGAAACTTTCCTCGTTAGTGGATGAACTCAGTCAAACAGGAAAAGGGTTGGTCATGACGATGGGGAAAGGCGGCGTGGGCAAAACGACCGTTGCGGCATCAGTCGCGGTATCGCTGGCGAAACGTGGCCACAAAGTCCACCTGACCACATCCGATCCGGCAGCACATCTGTCTTACACGTTGGATGGCTCGCTGCCCAATCTTCAGGTCAGCCGTATCGACCCGAAGGTAGAGACAGAACGTTATCGCCGCTTTGTCCTGGAAAATCAGGGCAAAGGATTAGATGCAGAAGGGCTGGCGGTGCTGGAGGAAGACCTCCGCTCGCCATGCACTGAAGAGATTGCCGTCTTCCAGGCATTCTCCCGAATCATCAAAGAGGCAGACGACCATTTTGTCATTATGGACACCGCGCCAACGGGCCATACGCTCCTGCTACTGGATGCGACTGGAGCCTATCACCGGGAAATGGTGCGTCAGATGGGGCAAACACATGACCACGTCATCACTCCAATGATGCAATTGCAGGATCCGGAGAAGACGAAGGTGATTATCGTGACGCTTGCCGAAACGACACCTGTACTGGAAGCTGCAAACCTGCAGTCCGATCTGCGCCGGGCCGGGATCGAGCCGTGGGCATGGGTTGTGAATAACAGCCTGGCGGCATCTGAACCGTCTTCACCTTTCCTGAAGACCAGGGCGAACCGCGAGCGGCCTCTCATCTCTGATGTGGAAGAGCAGTATGCAAAGCGTATTGCATTAACAGCGCTACAGAGCGAAGAGCCGGTTGGTATTGACCTGCTGGAAGAAATGGCGAAGTAATAATGAAGGGGGCATTTGCCCCCCTTTATCTTTATTTCAGCCTTTTACCTGCATCATCAACGACTTTTTCACCATCTTCCTTGGTGAAAGCCGCTTTCTGAGCATCTGGAAGGATATCCAGAACAACCTCCGAAGGACGGCAAAGTTTAGTTCCCAGTGGCGTCACTACGATCGGACGGTTGATCAGAATTGGATGCTGCAGCATAAAGTCGATGAGCTGGTCGTCAGTAAATTTATCTTCTGCAAGACCCAGTTCCTCATACGGCTCGACATTTTT
This sequence comes from Escherichia sp. E4385, assembly GCF_963883145.1. Classification (NCBI taxonomy): domain Bacteria; kingdom Pseudomonadati; phylum Pseudomonadota; class Gammaproteobacteria; order Enterobacterales; family Enterobacteriaceae; genus Escherichia; species Escherichia sp. E4385. The sequence goes on along the minus strand of NZ_CAWOOJ010000010.1, from coordinate 77,684 downwards.
ACGCAGCAGTGCCCGTACCGTGATCCCCATATCGGCAATGAGTTTGACCAGCTCATCACGTGAAGGTGGAGTCTCAAGGTAAAGAATCACGGTTGGCTCAGTACCGCTGTTGCGGATCATCTCCAGCGTATTACGTGATGTGCCGCAGGCTGGGTTGTGATAAATGGTGATGTTGCTCATATCAGTATCTCATTACAAAGTGAAAGAGAGACGTAGCGCCAGCGCGGCCAGCGTTACAAACAGCACAGGCAGAGTCATGACGATCCCGGTGCGGAAATAGTATCCCCAGGTGATGGTCATGTTCTTCTGTGAAAGGACATGCAGCCAGAGCAGCGTTGCCAGGCTACCAATCGGTGTAATTTTCGGCCCCAGATCGCAGCCAATCACGTTGGCATAAATCATCGCCTCTTTGATAACGCCTGTTGCGGTGCTGCCATCAATAGAGAGAGCGCCAACCAGCACGGTAGGCATATTGTTCATGATGGAAGACAGGAAAGCCGTCAGGAAGCCGGTACCAAACGTCGCGGCCCAAAGTCCTTTATCTGCCAGCACGTTGAGCACACTGGAGAGATATTCTGTTAGCCCTGCATTACGCAGGCCATAGACCACCAGATACATCCCCAGCGAGAAGATGACGATCTGCCATGGCGCACCGCGAAGCACTTTACCCGTGTTAATGGCATGGCCTCGTTTAGCCACTGCAAACAGGATTACAGCGCCAACAGCCGCAATCGCGCTAACGGGAATACCGAGCGGCTCAAGGACAAAGAACCCAACCAGCAGAAGAATTAAAACTATCCAGCCGGTTCTGAAGGTTGGCAGATCTTTAATCGCCTTTGCCGGTGCTTTCAGGAGAGCCAGGTCGTAAGTAGGCGGAATATCTTTGCGGAAGAACAGATGCAGCATCACCAGCGTGGCGATAATAGCGGCAATATCCACCGGCACCATTACCGACGCATACTCAGTGAAACCCAGCCCAAAGAAGTCTGCAGAAACAATGTTAACCAGGTTGGACACGATAAGCGGCAGACTGGCCGTATCGGCAATAAACCCGGCGGCCATGACAAATGCCAGCGTAGTACCTTTACTGAAACCTAATGCAAGCAGCATAGCGATGACAATTGGAGTCAGAATCAATGCCGCACCATCGTTGGCAAACAGTGCCGCCACCGCTGCACCAAGCAAGACGATATAGGTAAACAGCAAACGCCCGCGACCGTTACCCCAACGTGAAACGTGCAGCGCCGCCCATTCGAAAAAGCCGGATTCATCGAGCAACAGGCTAATAATAATCACAGCAATAAAGGTCGCCGTCGCATTCCAGACGATATTCCACACAACAGGAATATCACCAAAATGGACTACGCCAGAGATCAACGCCAGTACCGCGCCCAGCGTCGCACTCCAGCCGATCCCTAATCCCTTCGGTTGCCAGATAACCAAAACGATGGTCAGGACAAAAATAGCGCCTGCCAGTAACATAAATCCTCCAAGCAGGACGGCTCTGCCGCCCTGTGTATACAAAAAAATATTAAACGGCCAGCTCTCTGAGTTTCTCGATGCCAGTGGGCTCAGCAGCCATTACCGGTACTAACGCTATGCGGCTTGCATGCTGGTTTTTCACAACCTCGATTTGAGGAAGCTCTTGTAGGGCGCGCTGGCAAAGCAGCGGCGATTGCGTCTGTGCAATCGAAAGGCTGTTATTGATAATCCAGCCCCAGGGATGAATCCCCGCACGTTCAAGATCGGACTGCAGGTTTGCCGCTTCCAGTACAGGTGTGGTTTCAGGCAGAGTGACCAGCAAGACTTTGGTGCGTTCCTGGTCCTGAAGCTGCATCATCGGAGTGGTAAAATGACCTTTATCCCCCATCTTCCTGGCAATCTCACGGTGATAAGCCCCGGTAGCATCAAGCAGTAATAGCGTATGCCCGGTAGGTGCCGTATCCATGACCACAAACCGTTTGCCTGCTTCACGAATTACGCGTGAGAACGCCTGGAACACCGCAATCTCTTCTGTGCAAGGAGAACGTAAATCCTCTTCGAGCAGCCGTTTCCCAGCCTCATCCAGATCTCGGCCTTTCGTCTCAAGAACATGTTGACGATAGCGTTCAGTTTCATCGTGAGGGTTGATTCGGCTGACCTGCAGATTCTTGAGGCTGCCATTGAGCGTTGTACTGAGATGTGCAGCAGGATCTGAGGTGGTGAGATGCACATCAAAACCCTTATCCACCAGACTAACGGCGATAGCCGCAGCAATTGTGGTTTTACCCACGCCACCTTTGCCCATCAGCATAATCAAACCGTGTTCACTGCGGGCGATATCATCAACCAGGACAGACAACGACATATTCTCTGGCTTGTTCGGTATGCTTTGTTCAGGAAGCGATGTTATCTCAGCGTGTTCGTTGAGCAGGCCTTTCAATGCGGACACACCCACCATGTTCAGCGGCTGAAGGTATAAGTTGTCTGTCGGCAAATCAGATAACCCGGCAGGAAGATTTGCCTGCGCCTCTTGCTCCCGTTGCCATATTGCAGCGGCTAGTGCATCACGTTCTGCTTCGCTCGCAGGCAGAACACCGTTAATGACTAAATACTGATTTTTAAGGCCAATAGCTGATAATTCGTCATGAGTACGAGCGACTTCCTGCAGTGTTGATTTTTGCAATCGCGCGACCAGCACAAGGCGAGTTCGTTCAGGATCGGATAATGCCTCAACCGCATGAGCATATTGCTCGCGTTGTTTATCCAGCCCAGCCATTGGACCAAGACAGGAAGCACCATCCGGGTTACTTTCGATGAAGCTGCTCCAGGCTCCGGGAAGCTGAAGAAGGCGAATAGTGTGGCCCGTTGGGGCAGTATCAAAAATGATGTGATCAAAGCGGGTCAGCAGAGAAACGTCGGTCAGTAAGCCAGTAAACTCGTCGAACGCAGCGATCTCTGTCGTACAAGCTCCTGAAAGCTGTTCACTGATGCTGTTAACAACGTCATCAGGCAAAAGACCTTTAATAGGGTCAACGATTCTGGCGCGGTATTGCTGGGCGGCGTCCTGCGGGTCAATCTCCAGAGCCGAAAGACCAGGAACAGCAGTTACGAGCTGGATAGTGTTACCGATAGTCTGATCGAATACCTGACCGACGTTAGAAGCCGGGTCGGTACTGACAAGCAGAACACGCTTTCCCAGTTCAGCCAGACGTATAGCTGTTGCGCAGGAAATCGAAGTTTTGCCTACACCTCCCTTACCGGTGAAAAACAGATAAGACGGGATATTCTGTAAGAATTTCATATGTCCTCCTGACATACTCAACAACAGGAAGTTTTACCACCACAGCAACTGGTGGAAGCTAAACCCACCTTTTCCAGCGGTATACCAAACCAGCGAGCCAGTTCAGCGCGTTTTGGGTATCGCCCGGCCATCACCGTTTCACCACCGAGTAACAGCAGTGGAAGCCCTTCAGCTCCAGAAGCTTCAAGGAAAGCTTTCGCTTTCTCATTCTGAACGAAGCTCATAGGCTGCTGCGCCAGGTTATAACGTTCGATCGGGACCCCACGCCCTTTCAGCCATTGCACATCAGCAGAAAAATCGACCAAAACCTGATCGACATCTGAACCACAAACGCCGGTACTGCAGCACATCGCCGGATCAAACACCGTTAACGTTTTCATCTTTAACACCTCACATTCGTAAAAACATATATGTACAGGCAAATTTTTTAGATACAAACAGCCTTACCGCTGCCAGAGCAGTTGGCTGATGCCAGCTTACGGGCAATGGCCTGTACGTCGTCCTGTTGGCTTAACCAGGCCTGCTCAATCACCTGAGCAGCCCAGGAAGGAATATGCGGAGATAAACGGTAATGAACCCATTTCCCCTGCTTGCGATCCAGCAATAGGCCACTTTCCCGAAGCATTGCCAGATGACGGGAGATCTTGGGCTGTGACTGTTCCAGCGCAGTGCAAAGGTCGCATACGCACAGCTCTCCCATCTCTCTGAGCAGCAACACGATGCCCAAACGGGTTTCATCGGAGAGGTTTTTGAAGAGTTGTAGGGGCTTCATAGGAATTTCTACTCTGACGGAAACATTCATTATCACGCGGAAAAATGAAACGATCAACATCACATGCATTTTTTCATATATGAAAGCAAAACTCAAAATTTTTAAAATTTAATAGTAAAAAATGTGAATAGGAAATATGATTTAACATCATGTTTTAAAACAATAAAACGTTTCAGCTTAATAACTTAGTAGGACTTTGATATGTACACTAATGTAGGAAGCTATTGGTATAAATTTGATTTTCATACACACACTCCTGCCTCATCAGATTACAAAGCGCCAGCAGAAACAGCAAAAGAGTGGCTCATTGCCCTGATGGAAAGAGAGGTTGACTGCGTTGCAGTAACTGACCATGTTAGTGGGGCATGGATTGATATCTTGAAGCAAGAGCTAAAAGCGCTTGAAACATCCTATCAAGAATATCGCCCATTAATTTTATTCCCAGGATGTGAAATAACCGTAAGCACCGGGCAATCTAGGGTTCATATATTATCAATTTTTGACCCCTCTTGTGGCACAGCTAAAATTAATGGTGTGCTTGGCATGTGTGGGATTACGGAAGGACATGGAGATGCAGAGTCAACATGCGCTACCGAATCTGTTGATAAAGTAATTGAGCTGATAAGCAAGGAAAATGGAATTGCTATTCCTGCGCATATTGATGGTCCTAAAGGGCTATTAAAGGGAATAAAAAACAACAATTCAGAAATAAGTACATGGGCAAAAAAAATTGTTGCAGCAGAATTTGTCGATTTAAACTTCCTTGATAGCGTAGATGTAGAACTACAAAAGACATTTCAAGATATAGGTAGAGTTAAAGGTTCTGATGCTCATGAAAAGTCTAGACTAGGAGCTAATACCTCTTGGATCAAGATGGGAAAACCAACAATTGATGGTTTAAGGCTTGCATTATACGATAATAAATTCTGCGTAAGTAACGAAATTGACGATCCTAATTCTCTACCAAACCTGTCAATTAACAACCTAACAATTAAAAAAATGACCCACTGTGGAATTATCCCAGGAAAACCTGTTGAGATAAAACTGCACCCTCTCTTCAATGCTATAATTGGTGGACGTGGCGCTGGTAAATCAACATTTGTTGAATCACTACGAATTGCGATGGGTAGATCTGAAGAGTTAGTCGGCTTACAATCTATAAAAAGAGATCTAGATTCTTTTATTGATGGAGTTACTAGAGATGATACCGAAATCAGCGTAGGAATAAAGAGGCGTGATGATTTATTTAATGTTATATGGACAAAAAATAATGACATTGAAATAAAAAAATTTGAAAATGAAGAGTGGCAAGATGCTCCGGGCAAACCAGAGGAAAGATTCAATATAAGCATTTATAGCCAAAAGCAAATCAATGCCTTAGCATCTAATCCTGAAAGTTTACTAAACATAGTTGATCGAACACCACAAGTAGATATTTCCAGCTGGAAACAGAAATTGGCTTCCCAACAAGTTACATCAATTAATTTAGCAAAAAGCATTAGGAAAATTGAGCTGAGCGCTCTTGAAAAAACCTCTATTCAAGCACAAATTGATGACTTAAACTCTGATATATCCAGCTTTGAAAAGGGTGGACATAAAGATGTTTTTAATAACTATCAAACGCTATCAAAAAAACAAACAAAAATAGAAGATAGTTTCCAAATAGAAAGTTTGAGCAATGCATTACAATCAATTATTGATTTTAACACAGTCCCTCTTGATTTATCTAATTTAGGACATGAGTTAGAAAATGAAAATGAAGTAAGTGAAATTCATAAAAATTTCACTGCTGAAATTGATAAAGTCATATCTGATATCAAATCATCAAAAGCAAAGATTGACAACATTGTACAGCAAACCGTACAAGCACTCGATAACTCTGAATGGAAAAAAAATAGTAAAAAAATCATTGATCGGTATAAGGAAGTTGTTCAAACTTACGAAAGCAAAGGGCATGAACTGAACCCTCAAGAATATGAACAATGGATCGAAAAAAGAAATAACACACAAAAACAGTTAGATGAAATCGTAGAAGAAGAAAATAAACTTGAGTCTTACAAAACAGATTTTAATCGTTCGATTTCCTTGAGTTACATCTTACGTAGACGCCTACAAAAAAAACGAGAGAAATTCATCCGTTCAGTAATTGGGAATAATAAATATGTTAAAATGTCAATCATTCCATTTGGAGATAAAAACAATATTGAAAATGATTTCCGTTCTATTCTAGGTTATAGCAATGGGTTCAATTCATCCATTTATCAAGATGATCGTGAAGATAGTTTACTTTATAAATTAATAAATGATGGTGGAGATTTAAGAAAAACGATAAAATATATCTCAGAAATAAAGGATACTATATTCAAAATTGCAGCAAGTGAAGATGTAACTATACATAGAGTCGATGGCAGATTTAAAACATCGTTATGTGAAAAAATAAAGTCGCAGCCAGAAATATTAGAAAGAATAATTAATTGGCTTCCACAAGACCGTTTACTGGTAGAATATGCAAGAGATGTTGAAAAAGGGAAGTTCGCCTCAATTGACAGAGGTTCTGCGGGACAGAAAGCCGCTGCAATTCTCGCATTCCTGTTAAGTCATGGAGATAATCCAATAGTAGTCGATCAACCAGAAGATGATTTAGATAATGCTCTAATCAATAAGTTAATAGTATCTCAAATACATAGCAATAAAAGAAGAAGACAAATTATAATCATTACCCACAACCCAAACATAGTTGTAAATGGAGATGCTGAGTACATAAATGTTATGCATTTTAACGGCGGTCAGGTGCAATTACTATCTGCAGGTGGTTTATGTGACACTGATGTCAGACTTAATGTTTGTGAGATAATGGAAGGTGGTAAAGAGGCCTTCAACTTAAGATATAATCGCTTACTTAAAATGTAAGAATAATCTAATTGTAGCAAAGGATTGCTACAATTAGACTCAAGAATATATAGCTCTTAGTATTTTAAAAGTAAAAAAGAGTTCTCTATATCACTATATAACCCACCTAAGCGCTAGCGTGTTATACGTTTCGCGGATTATTTTTTATCGACGTGAGCAAGCTGTAACGCAATCAAGACAGTGTTAAATTTCTATTCATGCAAAATGGTACGCATCGTGTGGTGGAACCCATGCAGCATAATGCCCGTGCTACGAGTCCACCAGACATCAGTATGAGCTTAAAACGTAATTGAAATAAGCAGGGGTTCCTTTGACAACTTGCTCAATAACGCTTAAATGATTTTGCCTAGCCTCATCAAATGAGCTGCCTCCATATCCATCCTGGAGGAGAGCGTCGCGAATAGCTTGAGAAATAAAACGGTCAGCAAATCCCGCCTCAAATATACTCATGGATAGCGCGTCAGGGAGGCCATTTTTTAGGCTCTTCTGAAAATGAGCGAGCGATGCTCCTTGCTCTCCGATTATTTCCTCTGGACTAAAAAGGAATTGTGCAAGAGCTGCCAGAATGAGCGAACAATCAAATGCCAGTATGCTCTCCAAGAACTTAAGAATATCGTCGTCACTCACTTTTTGTTTACGCTTACCGGCTTTCTTTTTAACCTGCATCTGAGATGCTTTCTTGAAGATTTCTCCGTAACTCATTCCGCACATCCACGAAAGTGCGATCTCGAACCCTGCACCTGCAGGCTCGACGCTACGGAAAAAACGATTGTCGCAGAGCTCGGTCAGTAGTGGCCAGACGGCATTGAGCCATCCATTAGAGGAATCCAGCGCTAGCAGCATTGCTCTATGTTCGCCTGACCATACTTCAATAAATTTAGTCTGCTTTGCGCCCAGCAATGTCTTGCCGAAGAATGCCTGCTTTAAGGGTGAGCTCTCAACCGACTCAATACGTCTGGCAACCAATCTGAAGTATTCTTCAAGTTTCTCAGCCTCTTCGGCAGAGGCAAGCGAGTACGCCAATGTCTCGCGTGCAAGTTCCCCGGCCTTCTGTTCAAAGGCGGTTGCATCCATCGCAGCACAGTTTGCCATTAGATAGCTTTCAAGTGTATGCGTCATCTTTTTCCGTTCTGCCAAGGAGCTCAACAGCGCTTTTACTAGAGCATCTTTTTGCGACTTACTGAGGCGAGGGTCTGAATCCGCCACCAGATTAGCCCAGCCTTCCCACTCAACCTCCTTATCCATAAAATCCAGCAAATCGCCCCCAGCAAAGGGCAATTCTTGGTTACGGGGGAGTGCAAAAGGTTTTAACAATAAAAGGAGTGAACTGGTAACGCCTTCAGCGCGGTCAGGAGAGAGAAGCTCCACTGCGCTTCGAAATTTCCATCCTTCCTGCCAATTTTTCCTTCTGTCCCAAACTGTTGAATCAGCAAAGATTACAACCCCCTCAGTATGCATCCCTGCACGACCGGCACGCCCAATAAGATTCTGGAAGTCGCGAACTTTGACACGTCCTACCCCCTGATATACTCCCTGCACGATAAGATAGCGAATAGGCAAGTTTACACCTTGTGCAAGCGTAGATGTGCATGCAATAAAGTTAATCAGTCCTTTCTGCATACCATGTTCTAGTGCTAAGCGTATACCCTGAGGTGTATTACTGTGATGAGTGTATATACCCAGCTTTGCAGCTTTTAAAAGAAAGGAATTGCTACCGAAATTACCCTCAATAATAGTTTTCAGTGCCATGACTTCTTCAGGATTAGCGTAGGTTGAAGGCCATAACGTGTTATATCCTGCATCCGCAATCTGGACAGCCCTTTTTGCTATACCATTTGCAATCAACTTTGTCCCACAGAAAATAGCTACGGATCCCTTACTAATAACGCGTAGACCCAAATAGAGCGATACGTCGCTCGATTTCGTCCGGGTCGGAAATATCGAGCTGTCTGCTTTAATTCCCGATAGCTGTGCCGCTTCGATTATTCTCGGAACAAAGTAGTCCTCTTTGTCATATCCATTTTCATGAAACATTAACTGTCCAAGCGACTCTGTCCAGCTTGCAAAGGCAACAGACCGGCTCGTAGGTAATAGCGTTGCGCCGTCAATAACCTGTGCCTTATCCTCACCCATCAGCCAGCTAGCAATGGCCTGTGGATTTTGCATCACAGCTGAAATAAGTAGAGTCTGCGCTGTATCAGGCAGCAATCCCTTGATTTCGGTGAGCAACAATTCATAGGTTATACCTCTCACGCCAGTATCAAACTGGTGCCCCTCGTCGTAAACGACAAGACCAATGTGTTTCAAAGCCTGAGAGGACTGACGCAGCACATAGAGAAACTTTTCGGGTGTGAGGACTAATACGTTCGATGTTGAGGGCGGGGCACTTCCCAGAAGGTCAGCAATTTGTTCAACGAAGTCAATCTGCAAGGCATCCGTCAGTTCATTGACTTTAATGTCATCGCCGGCCAAATCTTGCCGAAGTGATAAGGCAATTTCATGGCAGAGTGCCCGAAAGGGTGCAACCACAACCGCAAGCTTCGTGCGCCCAGACATGAATGCACTGCGCAGAACTAACTCAATCGACCTAGTTTTCCCGGCACTTGTAGGCATCTGAATCAAGCCCGAGTCACCTCTGAATATCCCTCTTTCCCCTAAAAGAATCTGAGAAGGCCAGAGTTCTTTAGGAAAGCGTTCCCTCTGAATGACCGGCCGCCAATGATCCACTGATAAACCTGAATATTGGGAGAGGGTTACCCAAGCAGATGCTGCAAGCCTCATACGACAAATCGATATGGCGACATCTGCATAAAGCACTTCCTCGGGAGTGCCCATTTTATAAGCCTCATTCCTGAGGAGTTTCATCAGTACATCAATCTCTTGTAGCTGGGTACCTTCGGCAAAATGGTTAGCAACAGCACGCGAAAACGATGTTAGCAGCGGCCCATAACGTTTGTCGTCTAAAAGCCAGTAAGTCCTCCAGTCCGCTTTGAGCAACCATTGAAGCAAATGCTCAACATTGTTGTCTTCTTCTTTAGGTTCAATTCGACGGGCAAGGACTAAGCTACTTCCCGGGCGTCGAGCCACATAATAGGCGGCAGAGGCTAATAGTAATGTTGTGCTTTCGAGGCCTTGTGCAAATCCTGAATCCAGAACTGCGTCAAAAAAGCTGGCGCAGAAATTCAGCTCCGCTTGCGGCTCAGGGGGAAGAGAAACTAATGGCAGTGACAGCTCAGCCAGCACCCCGGTAACGTCGCCCAAGGTTGCTACGGTCATAATAAACAGCTGCAAAGGATCTGAACCTTCAGGCATTCTGAGATGCAGAGACTCATCCAGACCAAACTCGTACATCTTACCTTTCGAGCGTGTTATGCCAAAGAGGCGTTTGCTATTGAATCCAGCCTTCATTTGCAGGCCCTCTCGTAAAGTTCATGAACCAGTTTCATCTGAAGATCGGATCTCACAACCATCAGATAAAGTGCTGCCTCATTTGAGTGCGTGTTGGCCAGTGTCTTGGCAAGCTCTTCTTCATTGAAAGCTGTGTTGCAAAGAACAGCAACCGCACCTGAGTAATATGTATAAGGGTTATCTGCAGGATTCTGAAACCGTGCAATTCGGCTCACTTCCAGTGTCTTTCCTTCACGAAGGTACCTACGTTTAGTGGCGTTTAACGTGAAAGCTTGCCTTATGTGTTGATCGTTAGAACCATCGTCAACAGCATTTTGGAGCTGGCCACCATATATACCACCTGAAAGAGACGCTTTAACTTCAAAGGCATAAAGGGCATCCCCTCGATTGGGAGTAGCAATATCCAACTGATGGAAGCCTAGTATATCAACGCCTTTGACGGACTCATTGTTGCTGGCTTTGTCAGCGTATTTTCCTCGGGGCACCCACAGATTGAGCGTGAACTCCAAGTAGTCGGAAATGAGAAATTCAGCGAAATCACCAGAACGAATTGATGGCCCGGGAGCCTTGACTTTGTCGGGGAAAATATGTGCATTTAGATACTGTTCTATCGTCATTCCTGTCCCGCACAAGAGCTCAGGAAGCTCCTGGTCTGTACAGTATTGCCGACGAAAATGCAGTGCCCAACTGTCAAGAATCGCCGGATCAGTTGGGGGCGAGAACTCCCAAACATTTATGGTCCGGCCTTCAACGGTTATCAAACCTGCTGACCTTAAATGTAAACCTTTTAAATGGTCGGGTAGCATAACAGCTCCTTTTGTTGGGCATTCACCTTAAAACAAGATCGGCAATCCATTACTACTGTAACAATGCTGTCAAAACATTAGATTAAACGGGGGATAGTAACCTCGTAAACAATTACTGGTTTGCAGTGGGGTAATTTACGGCATACTTGCCACCGCAATTAGTAGTTTTGGGGCTGACATTTATGACGGACGTCCTCGAGTCTGAGTTAAGGTATCTTATTCTGTTTATACGCACCCCGCGAAATCCTAGCCTGCCTCCTCTTAATCAGCTCAAACACATGCTAAAATGTCAGCCCTCAACACAGGTCTGACCAGATGCCTATTCACCGCCCGTTGAATGCCACTGGAGCGATGATTCAATAATACGCCGATACATGGTGTCGATCTGACGCGGTGCACGACGAATGTATTGCTCCGCCCTATCTCTTTGTTCTCCAGATAGTTGTTCTAAATACTTCACAATTTTTTCGGCTGTTGGAAGGATTTCTTTACCGTTGAATTTTGGAGGGAGACCGGTCCATACCACATGGTCCACGTTATTGGTATCAGCCCATTCAGACAATCCTGGGATCAGTTTTGGAGAAGGCTGACCAGCAGACCACCTGCAAACATGCTTTTCAATATTTTTTATTGGGATACCTTCACGGCAACGCAAAGCCTCAATACTAGAGGTAAGATCCACTGATTCCATTATCGCCCACAGGGAAGGCACTAATCGATCAGCTTCGACTAGCACAAGCGTAATCCGTCCATCTTGCGACTGTCTGGCGAATTCAACGGATATAAGTGGGCCATCCTCAGACCATTTCCCCTGAACAGGTAAACCCCTTGGCTCCCAAATTAAGGAACCCCATCCAAGACAAGCGATACGAGCCATTATGCCTCCATTAGCATGGTCAGTTTAAAGGTAAAACTCACATATCTTACCGTGCCCCATTGGCACTACATTCAATCGACTTTCTGAATCCCTCACAGAGCGTTATAGCCTGCGTTTGTATCTATCGTTTGAACTTACATAACTAAGCAGATCTTCAGAAGTAAATGTAACTTTTTTCCAGAAAGCAGAAATGAAACTCAGCAAAAAAAGAAATTTTCTGGTATGGAACTCCTCCGTTTTGGAGGAGACCTGCTTGTATTTTCACTTTATCTAACGAATAAGTAGCTAAGTTTGTAGGTGAAATTATGATGCTATGATTAGATTAAATTTACCAATGTTATCAATGTAATCCGCATACCACTGCATCATCTCCCTCCGCCCTTCCAGATACAACGCATGGTTGTACGTCCCACGAATCGCATTCTTATCGACATGCGCAAGCTGGGTTTCAATCCATGCCGTATTGAACCCTTCCTCGTGCAAAATCGTACTCATCGTGTGACGGAAACCATGCCCCGTTACCTTCCCCGTATATCCAATCCGCTTAAACACCTGATTAATACTCGCTTCACTCATCGTCTTGCGGGGATCATTACGTCCTGGGAACACCAGTGGATATTGCCCGGACATTACTTTGAGCTGCTGTACGATTTCCAGCGCTTGGGTAGAGAGGGGGACAAGGTGAGGCCGTTTCATCTTCATTCGGTCGGCAGGAATTTCCCACACTGCTTTCTCAAGATCAAATTCACTCCAGAAAGCACCTCGGAGCTCACCAGTACGAACTCCCGTAAGGATCAGCAAACGAGCGGCAAGAACAACTAACGGGCTTCCTGTGTAGCCTGCGAGAGCTTTAAAAAAGTCTGGTAACTCCTCAACTGTAAGGAAGGGATAATGCTTCGATTCATGTCCTGACATCGCGCTGGTTAGATCCGCCGCAGGATTGTATTCCGCACGGCCAGTAACGATGGCGTAACGAAAGACTTCGCTGCAGCGCTGGCGAACCTTCTTAGCCTTCTCTGTCGCGCCACGGCTTTCCATTCGACGCAGCACATTCAGCAGAACCAGTGGTTTGATTTCATTCACCGGAAGTTGGCCGATATAGGGGAAAATATCTTTATTGAAAGCTTCGATAATGTCGGAGGCATAGCCTTCTGACCACCGGCTCACCTTCGTACCGTGCCACTCAAGTGCTACAGACTGAAACGTGTTGTTGAGTTGCACATCGCGAACCAGCTTTTCTTCTTTCTTGGCAAAAGATGGATCGACACCTTCAGCCAGCTTTTTCTTGGCGTCGTCACGCAGTGCCCTCGCTTGTGCAAGGGACACTGCCGGATAGACACCAAAGGCCATACGCTTCTCTTTTCCATTGAAACGATACTTCATCCGCCAGTATCTGGAACCAGAGGGAACAACCTCAAGATACAAACCAGCACCATCTGCCAGCTTATAGGCTTTCTCTCTGGGTTTAGCAGCGTCTACCTGTCTCGCATTAAGTTTCATTGGGGGCATCTCCCTGGACCGAACACAGAATGCCCCCACTTATGCCCCCAACAGCGACTTGATTTCGGTTGAGTCCAGTTGATAACAGGAGATAAGATACGGGCCATGAACCGCAGTATACGGGCTTTTAGTTGATTTCGGTAGACTTGGGAAGAGTTTGAAATGGTGCCGATAATAGGAGTCGAACCTACGACCTTCGCATTACGAATGCGCTGCTCTACCAACTGAGCTATATCGGCCCTGAAAGGACATGTTCACGAACGTGAATCACGGTGGACAAGGTTAAAACTAACCGGGCGATGCGTCAATGGCCTTGTGAATCAAATGGCTACTTTTGCATCACCCGTTTTTATTTACGCACGAATGGTGTAATCACCAATGCCGATCCACTTGTAAGTGGTCAGTGCTTCCAGCCCCATTGGGCCACGCGCGTGGAGTTTTTGTGTGCTTACCGCCACTTCTGCACCCAGTCCAAACTGGCCGCCGTCGGTAAAACGCGTAGAGGCGTTAACGTAAACAGCGGAGGAATCCACTTCGTTAACAAAACGCTGGGCGTTGCGCATATCGCGGGTCAGGATCGCATCGGAGTGTTGTGTGCCGTGTTCACGAATATGGGCGATGGCATCGTCAAGATCGCTGACGATTTTGACGTTCAAATCTAATGACAGAAATTCATCGTCATACTCTTCGGCTTTAACAGCCACCACCTTCGCGGGTCCAGCCTGCAACTGCGCCAGTGCGGCAGCATCTGCGTGTAATGTCACGCTGCTTTCCGCCATTTGTTTGCTTAATGCGGGCAGGAAGCTATCAGCGATGTTTTTATTCACCAGCAACGTTTCTACCGTATTACACGTGCTCGGACGCTGAGTTTTCGCGTTGACGATCACTTTCAATGCTTCAGCGATCTCTGCACTTTCATCAACGTAAATATGACATACGCCTATACCGCCTGTGATCACCGGGATTGTCGACTGTTCGCGGCATAGCTTATGCAGACCAGCGCCGCCGCGCGGGATCAGCATGTCGATGTATTTATCCATACGCAGCATTTCACTGACCAGTGCGCGATCCGGATTATCAATTGCCTGTACTGCTCCTGCCGGTAAACCGCAGGATTTCAGGGCGTCCTGAATCACCGCCACCGTTGCAGCGTTAGTGCGGCAGGTTTCTTTGCCGCCACGCAGGATCACCGCGTTACCCGTTTTAAGGCACAGCGAAGCGACATCAACCGTCACGTTCGGCCGCGCTTCATAAATCACGCCAATCACCCCCAGCGGTACGCGACGACGCTCCAGACGCAGGCCGCTGTCCAGCACGCCGCCATCGATTACCTGCCCCACCGGATCGGCGAGGTTACACACCTGGCGCACATCATCGGCAATGCCTTTCAGCCGTGCGGGCGTCAGTGCCAGACGGTCAAGCATCGCTTCGCTGAGGCCATTAGCACGCGCGTCAGCAACATCCTGGGCGTTAGCGTTGAGGATGATTTCGCTTTGTGCTTCCAGTTCATCGGCGATTTTTTCCAGCACGCGATTTTTTTCGCGGCTGGAGAGTTGCGCTAATTTATACGAGGCTTGCTTCGCGGCAATGCCCATTTGTTCCAGCATCGGCCTGCTCCTTAACGGGTAATCATGTCATCACGGTGAACGGCTACCGGGCCGTATTCATATCCCAGTATTGCATCAATTTCTTGCGAGTGGTGTCCGGCAATGCGGCGCAATGCATCGCTATTATAGCGACTGACGCCGTGGGCGATATCACGACCTTCGAGGTTACAAATGCGGATCACTTCACCACGCGAGAAGTTGCCGGTTACGCTCTTAATGCCTTTCGGCAACAGGGAGCTGCCGCGTTCAAGAATGGCGGCGGTTGCCCCTTCATCTACCGTGATTTCACCCGCAGGCGGTGCACCGAAAATCCAGCGTTTACGGTTTTCAAGCGGAGTCGCCTGGGCATGGAACAGCGTACCGACGGAAATACCTTCCATCACATCACCAATGACGCCCGGCTTGCTGCCCGCGGCAATAATGGTGTCGATACCCGCACGGCAAGCCACGTCAGCGGCCTGCAATTTAGTGCTCATGCCGCCGGTTCCAAGACCTGAAACGCTGTCACCGGCAATCGCGCGCAGTGCGTCATCAATGCCGTAAACATCTTTAATCAGTTCTGCCTGCGGATTGCTGCGCGGGTCAGCGGTATACAAACCTTTTTGATCGGTCAGCAGCAACAGTTTATCGGCACCCGCCAGAATCGCCGCCAGAGCAGAAAGGTTGTCGTTGTCACCAACTTTAATTTCTGCCGTAGCGACAGCATCGTTCTCATTAATTACTGGAACGATGTTGTTATCGAGCAGCGCACGCAGGGTGTCGCGGGCGTTCAGGAAGCGTTCACGGTCTTCCATATCAGCACGAGTCAGCAGCATCTGCCCGACGTGAATGCCATAAATCGAAAACAGCTGTTCCCACAGTTGAATCAGTCGACTCTGCCCTACCGCCGCCAGCAGTTGTTTTGAGGCAATAGTCGCTGGCAGTTCCGGGTAACCCAGGTGCTCACGTCCGGCGGCAATCGCGCCCGACGTCACAATGACTATCCGATGCCCGGCGGCATGTAACTGCGCGCACTGGCGAACAAGTTCAACGATATGGGCACGGTTCAGGCGGCGCGATCCACCTGTTAGCACACTGGTGCCGAGTTTTACCACCAGCGTCTGGCTGTCACTCATGATTCTCTGCCATTCAATTTTAGGAAAAATGATATCAAACGAACGTTTTAGCAGGACTGTCGTCGGTTGCCAACCATCTGCGAGCAAAGCATAGCGTTTTGTTGCGCGGGATCAGCAAGCGTAACGGCAGTTGTTTACGCTTTTATTACAGATTTAATAAATTAGCACATTTTAAGAATATTATTAAGCTGTAATATATCTTTAACAATCTCAGGTTAAAAACTTTCCTGTTTTCAACGGGACTCTCCCGCTGAATATTCGCGCGTAAATTAAAATCAGGAAAGAAAATGAAAAAGAGCACTCTGGCATTAGTGGTGATGGGTATTGTGGCATCTGCATCCGTACAGGCCGCAGAAGTATATAACAAAGACGGTAATAAACTGGATGTCTATGGCAAAGTTAAAGCCATGCATTATATGAGTGATAATGACAGTAAAGATGGCGACCAGAGTTATATCCGTTTTGGTTTTAAAGGCGAAACACAAATTAACGATCAACTGACTGGTTATGGGCGTTGGGAAGCAGAGTTTGCCGGAAATAAAGCGGAGAGTGATACCGCACAGCAAAAAACGCGACTCGCTTTTGCCGGGTTGAAATATAAAGATTTGGGTTCTTTCGATTATGGTCGTAACCTGGGCGCGTTGTATGACGTGGAAGCCTGGACCGATATGTTCCCGGAATTTGGTGGCGACTCCTCCGCACAGACCGATAACTTTATGACCAAACGCGCCAGCGGGCTGGCGACTTATCGTAACACCGACTTTTTCGGCGTTATCGATGGCTTGAATTTAACCTTGCAATATCAAGGAAAAAACGAAAACCGCGATGTGAAAAAGCAGAATGGCGATGGCTTCGGCACCTCGTTAACCTATGACTTTGGCGGTAGTGATTTCGCCATCAGTGGGGCCTATACCAACTCCGATCGCACCAACGAGCAGAACCTGCAAAGCCGTGGCACAGGCAAGCGTGCAGAAGCATGGGCAACAGGTCTGAAATATGATGCTAATAATATTTATCTGGCAACTTTCTATTCTGAAACGCGCAAAATGACGCCAATCTCTGGCGGCTTTGCCAATAAGACGCAGAACTTTGAAGCGGTCGCACAATATCAATTCGACTTTGGTCTGCGTCCATCACTGGGTTACGTCTTATCGAAAGGGAAAGATATTGAAGGCATCGGCGATGAAGATCTGGTCAATTACATCGATGTCGGTGCTACGTATTATTTCAACAAAAATATGTCAGCGTTTGTTGATTATAAAATCAATCAGCTGGATAGCGATAATAAGCTGAATATCAACAATGATGATATTGTCGCGGTTGGCATGACCTATCAGTTTTAATGAATATTGCCGGATGCGATGCATCCGGCACATTTCATTCACGCCGTTAACTTCACCGGCTCGTCACGAAAATCATCCGCCGGTTCCAGTTTCAGATTCAACGTCACCAACAGTTCACGCAGCTTCTCGTGAAACTCACGCAAGGTATACTCCAGCCGCTCTACCACTTCGGCATCTTTTACCGGAACACTCGTCCAGTCGCCTGCTTTATCGAACAGACCAAACTGATAGCTGTATGTAAAACGGGATTCCTGCGCTTCCAGTTCCATCCACCAGCCCCAGAACTCACGCACTTCCGGCGCGGGTTTCACGTTGACGCATACAGCCAGACAATCGAAAAAGAATCGATTATCTTCGCACTTACCTTCACGAATATACGGGCCTAGTGCGGTAAATTTTTTGATCAATCTGCTTTTCGGGTGTCCACTCGGTAACGTCATTGCGATCTCCTGTTGTGATGCAACTGTTTTACCAAATTGACAAAATTTAGCAAATTTTTAACACAGTCGCTTTTCGATCCAATTGGTGATTTCCTGAAGCGCCTTGTCAAAATTCCGATACACGGGGTTAAGCGGAATCTCTAACAATTTACCATCCGCAGATGACGACGTGATTAAGCGTGAATCCTCTTCCGGGCTGAACGGATCGTTCTTCCAGTACCCTGATAACATTGGCGTTGGGCAATGACGTCCCAGCAATCCTTGCACTTTTAATGAATAGCGATTCAGCTCAACACGCAACGCTTCATCAGAAGCATCATGCATTCCCAGTCGGCTCGCCAGAACGTCAAGATACATTTCCGGCACTTGTTGCTGGCACTTAAAATCACTCAGCAAGGTGTGAACCACCGGGCCAAGACAGGCCACCGCTTTCAAACGTGATGCCTCGAGATAAGCCAGGCGTACAGCAACGTTAGCACCGAAACGAAAACCAAAGGCGGCAACGCGAGTGTGATCTACCCATGGAACGTTAGGCAGCGCCTTTAAGACATGTTGGTGCAGCAGGCTGGAATCCTGGGTGAGTTTCCATTTTGAGGAAAAACCGACTGAAGGCATATCAATAGTCAGCATCGCAATGCCGCGCGGTGCAAAATAGCGCTCATAAAGGGAGTAATAGTCGGTTTGCATCGCATCCAGACCACCACACATTAATACTGTCGGGAATGGACCATCACCTTTTGGCATATGCAAAAAGCCAGTGATGGGCGCGCCCCCCGGAACGGTAAACTCCATTTGCCGCATTGTTCCAGGCAGACGTTGCGCAGCTTCTTCATACGCGCGATTTGACAACGCCTGTACCTGTTCAGCCAGATCATCGCCCTTCAAGTGCGGATAGGCGGCAATATTGTACAACGTAGCTGCGTGCAGCCAGTGACGCCCGCTGAGTTGCGGATCTTCTTCCGCACAGGCTTTCTGTTGCCACACCATCGCCTGGGTGGCCCACTCGTAAATCCAGTTGCCGCCACGGTAGCCAATCACCGTATCGTATAAATCATTGTCGGTACGTTCAGCATCGCTCATCACAATGCGCGCCTGAACGTCGAGGATTTCACGCGGATCAACACCGCGCCAGATCCACATCAGGCGGTTAATCATGCGATACCAATGAGGAATATTTTTGCCATCGAGGGCCGACTGCACCGACGGTTGCGCACCGTGGTTAAAACGGCGGACTAGCGTCGAGGTTTCAGGATGTTTAAAGCGGGGTTTGAACAGGGTTTCGCTCAGGTTAGCCTGTGTCATGGATGCAACCTCCAGGAATACTTACTGGAAGCTATTGTAACCTGCCTGACGTTAAAAAGAACAACGCCCGGCAGTGCCAGGCGTTGAAAAGATTAGCGACCGGAGATTGGCGGAACGAACACAACGCCCATATCCCACGGTTGCTCAATCCAGGTATCTTGTGGGATATCAACCACATAATCATCAACCAGCGGGCGACCAGCCGGTTTCGCGAAGATAGTCACAAAGTGTGCTTTAGGATACATTTCACGAATCGCAACTGCAGTACCACCGGTATCCACCAGGTCATCAATAACGATGAAGCCTTCGCCATCGCCTTCTGCGCGTTTCAGCACTTTAAGCTCGCGCTGGTTGTCGTGATCGTAGCTGGAAATACAAACGGTATCGACATGACGAATACCCAGTTCACGCGCCAGTAACGCACCCGGTACCAGACCGCCACGGCTTACGGCAATAATGCCTTTCCATTGTTCAGAAGGCATCAGTCGGCTTGCGAGTTTACGTGCATGGATCTGCAACATGTCCCAGGTGACGATGTATTTTTCGCTCATGTGAAGTGTCCCAGCCTGTTTATCTACGGCTTAAAAAGTGTTCGAGGGGAAAATAGGTTGCGCGAGATTATAGAGATCTGGCGCACTAAAAACCAGTATTTCACATGAGTCCGCGTCTTTTTACGTACTGCCTCTCCCTGACGCGGGATAAAGTGGTATTCTCAAACATATCTCGCAAGCCTGTCTTGTGTTGACAACATTTTCTGCTAACCCTGTGACCTGCAATACTGTTTTGCGGGTGATCGACAAGGAGACTTAACGTGTCTGAACTGTCTCAATTATCTCCACAGCCGCTGTGGGATATTTTTGCCAAAATCTGTTCTATTCCTCACCCGTCCTATCATGAAGAGCAACTCGCTGAATACATTGTTGGTTGGGCAAAAGAGAAAGGTTTCCATGTCGAACGCGATCAGGTAGGTAATATCCTGATTCGTAAACCTGCTACCGCAGGTATGGAAAACCGTAAACCGGTTGTCCTGCAGGCTCACCTCGATATGGTGCCGCAAAAAAACAACGACACCGTGCACGACTTCACCAAAGATCCTATCCAGCCTTATATTGATGGCGAATGGGTTAAAGCGCGCGGCACCACGCTGGGTGCAGATAACGGCATTGGTATGGCGTCTGCGCTGGCGGTTCTGGCTGACGAAAACGTGGTTCACGGCCCGCTGGAAGTGCTGCTGACTATGACCGAAGAAGCCGGTATGGACGGCGCATTCGGTTTACAAAGCAACTGGTTGCAGGCTGATATTCTGATTAACACCGACTCCGAAGAAGAAGGTGAAATCTACATGGGTTGTGCGGGGGGTATCGACTTCACCTCCAACCTGCATTTAGATCGTGAAGCGGTTCCAGCTGGCTTTGAAACCTTCAAGTTAACCTTAAAAGGTCTGAAAGGCGGTCACTCCGGCGGTGAAATCCACGTTGGCCTGGGTAACGCGAACAAACTGCTGGTTCGCTTCCTGGCGGGTCATGCAGAAGAACTGGATCTGCGTCTTATTGATTTCAACGGCGGCACACTGCGTAACGCCATCCCGCGTGAAGCCTTTGCGACCATTGCTGTCGCAGCTGATAAAGTCGACGCACTGAAATCTCTGGTGAATACCTATCAGGACATCCTGAAAAACGAACTGGCAGAAAAAGAGAAGAATCTGGCCTTGTTGCTGGACTCTGTAGCGAACGATAAAGCTGCCCTGATTGCGAAATCTCGCGATACCTTTATTCGTCTGCTGAACGCCACCCCGAACGGTGTGATTCGTAACTCCGATGTAGCCAAAGGCGTGGTTGAAACCTCCCTGAACGTCGGTGTGGTGACCATGACCGACAACAACGTAGAAATTCACTGCCTGATCCGTTCTCTGATCGACAGCGGTAAAGACTACGTGGTGAGCATGCTGGATTCGCTGGGTAAACTGGCAGGCGCGAAAACCGAAGCGAAAGGCGCATATCCTGGCTGGCAGCCGGACGCTAATTCTCCGGTAATGCATCTGGTACGTGAAACCTATCAGCGTCTGTTCAACAAGACGCCGAACATCCAGATTATCCATGCGGGCCTGGAATGTGGTCTGTTCAAAAAACCGTATCCGGAAATGGACATGGTTTCTATCGGGCCAACAATCACCGGTCCACACTCTCCGGATGAGCAAGTCCACATCGAAAGCGTAGGTCATTACTGGCGGCTTCTGACTGAACTGCTGAAAGAAATTCCGGCGAAGTAATAACGATAGCGTCCACGCCTGCGGGCGTGGACCGTTCAAGGATGAACAATGATCCCTAAAAATTACACCGTATCTGGTATCCACCTCTCGAAACCTTTTCCTGTTCAACGCCATATTCCATCGATGAAGCCCGTCGGAAACTAACCAGCGCTATTGATGACGACGATGAAATGAAAGGTAAGATTGGTCATGAGCAATTTACTATCTCGCATACGACCTGGTTTTGGGGAAGAAGCCATACAACGACGCTCCGTGGTTCCTGGCTAGAAACTACTTCGGGGGTAGTCCTTGAAGTCGTATATACCAACCTGGCGTTTATGTCGTTATGGTTCACATTAGGTCTGATAATAGGCACATTGTCTGTAATTGCAGGTGTCTTCTCTCTGATATCAGCCTTGATATCATCTCCCCTGCAACAAGCAGCCATTGAAGATGCCTTAATTTTCATTTTTATGTCACCAGAGATGCTTGCGCTGGGAACTATCCTGATGCCCTTCATAACCGCTCATCAGAATCACTTTAATCCAACGATCAAACAACTCATTTAGCAGACATTAAAATAACGACCATTCACCTCAGGGAAGAAGGGCTGAATCGCATGGCGATTTACATTGAAATAACAAAGCATTATGAAACCTATGAAAAGGTCGCATATTTATATAGCTGCGACCATATTTCTTGGGGGAAATTTCTAATCACCAAAGAAAATCTCGCGCTGGAATCCGTGAAAGAACTTAAGGGTGAAAAACAGAATTTTTATATGTTCAGAGCCTGGGGAAAAGTCAGAAGAACATATTTAACCACGGGAGAATTTCCCCAGGAAACATGTTACGCCGCCTGAAGTCAGAAGAATTTTTTATTCTTCGCGATACCTGCCCATACCAATGTCGCCGCCAGCAGAGCAAACCATAATAATGGCCAATGTGTAGGGTAAAGATGATGATGTCGTTGCCCGTTATCAACCAGATAGCACCAGAAAAGATCAAAATCGGGCGCAACGACCCCAACTAAGCCAATAACCATCGCCCTGCACGCATGACGAACAATCAGCGGTAGGCGTTTCATTAAAGTACAAGTTATTATATAACCAGCCGGAAGATGACCGATAAACATGACTATTCCTTTCGTTTTGCCCGCCGCTTTCATGTAGAAAACGGCGGGAGACATTCCTCAATTACACAGCGATAAAAGCCATCCCTGTAAACGTTCGTCGCGGGTTGCCACGTTCAATCTGGTGATGGAACATTCGCCGCTGCGATTTCAGCGCCGCACTATTTTCCTGTTGCTGTTGTTCCAGCTTCCAGGCAATCAGCAATCGCGCCAGCCGTTTGTTCGCATGCTGGCTGCGCTCTGACTGAACCTTCACGCTAATACCGGATGCCAGATGCGTGGCGCGCACCGCCGAGTCGGTTTTATTGACATGTTGACCGCCCGGCCCCGACGAACGCAGCGTCTCATAACGGATTGCATCCGATTGTTCCTGCTCATTAGCGGTAAAACGCCCAATGCCCAGAAACCAGTTTTTGCGCCCATGATGAGGCCGATACGGACTCGGGCAAATCCACTGAATGGCGGGCGTTATTTTCATTGCAAGCTGGATTTAATGTTGCGGTTTATATCGCATATAAAAATTAGTAAACCACGCTCCCCGGCATTCAACGCGCTGCTGCTTAACTGTCTGAAAACCATAACGTTCAAAAAAGGGTTTTGCGGTTATGCTGGCGTCCACCGTAAGTTCAGATTCAGACTTAATCAAAGGTTTTAACAAAGCGCTGGCAACTCCACGGCGGGTGTATTCAGGGTCAACAAATAACATATCGATATAATGTTCAATGCGGGAAATAAAACCAACCGGTTGTGCATTAATGACTGCAACCCGCACTTGTGATTGTGCGAGTTTCTCTTTCCAGTGAGATTCGTCAATCTGCGCCCAAGCGGCAATTTGTTGTGGTGAATAATGCTGACTGGCGGTCATCGTAACCGCTCTAAGGAAAATAGCGCATAGTTGCTGAAAATCGCCAGGCTGATAGTTTCTTATTTGTATGTTATTCATAATGTAAGTTTTGTTTTGAATACCCGCATCCTTATTCCTTAAAGTCATTTAAATCATCATCCGTCATATCATTAAGATATTGTTCAGCGCGGCGTGTAATTTCCTCTAATCTTGCAGCACTCGGACGAAAGTGCGCCTTTATGGGCTTTTTCTCCTCTTGTTCAGCAAGCATGTCCATTAATGCTTCAAATGCGCTGGCACTTAAGAGATATCCTGCGGGGCGATTATTAGAAAGAACCGCAACCGGTTGATCAATAAAGTATTTTGCTGGATTTTTACGTAACTCAGTGATATTGACCGATTTTTCAGCGAGAATTCGATGCATACAGTGTTCCCCTCATAATAGTGCACACTAGAATATACATAATAGTATACATTATAATCCCAACACCAGTTGTCTTTCCATTTGCGGGTCAAGCAACGTCACATGCAGCCCCACCAGCCGCACACCGCGCCCGCCGCGGCGTTCATCCCAGGTTTTACGCGCGGTGGCGATTAAGTCAGCTTTATTCAGCCGCGGCCAGACGTGTTCCTGAGTGGTTTGCTGAAAATCGTCGAACTTTAATTTCACCCCCTGGCGAGCAATCAGTAAATCAGGTTTTACCTTTGCCAGACGGCGTTCAAGTTCCGGATACAACCGCTCGATAATTGCTTCACATTCAGACCAGTGATGAATATCTTCCGCCATCGTGCGTTCCACGCCGACGGATTTTCGCAACCGTTCGCTGTTAACGTCGCGCTCGTCAATCCCCTGACTACGCTCCCACAAAATGCGGCCAAATTTGCCAAAGCGTTTAAGCAGTATCACCAAATCACACTTTTGCACATCACCGCAGGTTCGTAGCCCCATCGCTTCCAGCTTTGCTGCCGAGACTTTGCCAACACCGGGAATTTTTGCCAACGGTAAGGTTTGTAAAAATGCCGAAACTTCTGCCGGAGTAATCACAAACTGGCCGTTGGGTTTATTCATGTCGGAGGCGATTTTGGCGAGAAACTTAACTGGCGCAACGCCCGCAGACGCCGTCAGGTGCAGCTCGTTGAAAATCGTCTGGCGGATTTCCTGGGCGATGAGGGTCGCAGAACCGTGGCAATGGACACTATCGGTGACGTCGAGATAGGCTTCATCCAGCGACAGTGGTTCAATGCGCGAGGTGTAGCGCGAGAAGATTTCACGGATATGATTTGAGGCTTCTTTGTAGGCGTCAAAGCGCCCCGGAAGCAAGGTGAGATGTGGGCATAATTTGAGCGCCATCCCTGTCGGCATAGCGCTACGTACGCCAAATTTACGCGCGGGATAATTGGCGGTGCTGATCACCCCCCGACGTTCGCGGCTGCCGCCAATAGCAATAGGGATATCGCGCAGGGCGGGATTGTCGCGCATCTCCACCGCTGCGAAAAAGCAGTCCATATCCACATGAATGATTTTACGCATTGCTCACCTCTCAACACTGGTAAAGTATACAGTGATTTCAGGGTTTGAGAAATGCGTAAAGATTCAGCATTTAACGCGTTCGCTGCGAAAGCACCTGCTGCTTATCCAGCTTTTGTACCAGCGGCTGCACCACTTTATCCCCATGCTGACCAAAGTATTGATACAGCGTATCGGACGCACTTTTGGTCAGCACCATAATCTCGATGCGCCGATTACCCGCACTTTGCGGATTTTTGGCGTCCAGCAGCATCTGGTCCGCCATTGCGCTCACCTGCATCACTTTATCTTCCGGCATTCCGGCCTCTTCCAGCACCCGACGAGCCGAAAGCGCGCGATCGCCCGAAAGGTTCCAGTTGTTGTAGATATTGTTTTTGTAGGCCATCGCATCGGTATGCCCGGTAATAATAATTTTGTTATCGAGCGAGTCGAAAACTGGCGCGAGTTCCACCAGCAGCGTTTTAAAGAACGGCATAATCTTCGCGCTGCCACGTTCAAACATATTGCGGTTCTGGTCGTCTTTAATCAGCACGCGTAATCCCTGGGGAACAATCTCCATCTCCAGATTCGCTTCCATATGCGCATCACGGGCAATGGTGTTGATACTGGTTGCCAGCTCGCCAAGCTCAGTGGCGGATTTCTTCTTCAGCAGCGCCGTTTTCTCGTTAACGTCGCGCACTTTTTTCTCCGTCTCTTCCGGCACCGCCACGGTGGCAGGTTTTGGCGGATGAGACGGGTTAATTTTATTTAACGGCGACAGCCCACCGCCATTGAAAATCGACTGCCCGTGCAGCGCGGCGATAATGCTTTCACGCTCGGATTTACTGACGCTGTTGACAATCCACAGCGTCATAAATAGCGCCATCATTGCCAAAGTAAAGTCGGCGAACGCCACCTTCCACGCCCCGCCGTGGTGCCCGGCATGATTCTTTTTGATCTGCCGCCGGACGATGGTGGTTTTTGCCCCACGATCGCGGCGGTTGCCCGTCTTTCTCATGCTTATTCTTGCTCCAGCATCGCATTCACCCACGCGTCGAGGTTGGCGAAGGTCGGTTTAGATGCCAGATGCAGCAGCTTACGCCCGGCATCCACCGCCAGCAGCGTCGGTTTGCCGCCTGCCTGCGCCACCAGCACGGTACGCACGCATTCCAGCAAAGAATGTTCTGCCCGCGCCTGTTGTTCCATGGCGTTGGCGAGCGGGTCCATCAGGCAGTAGCAGATAAAGACGCCTAAAAACGTCCCCACCAGCGCTGCCGCCACTTTCAGGCCAATCAGGGCGATAGAGCCGTCAATCGACTGCATGGTGATGATGATGCCCAACACCGCCGCACAAATGCCAAACCCCGGCATCGCTTCGGCGGTACGTTGCAGCGAGCGCGACGGCGTTAGCAGCGACTCTTCCGCGGTGTCCAGTTCCTGATCGAGAATGCCTTCCAGTTCATGGGCGTCGATTTTACCCATCGCCATCAGGCGAAAGTTATCGGCAATAAAGGTCACCAGCCGCTTCTGGGTTAACACCAGCGGGTATTTCTGGAAAACGGTGCTCTCTTCCGGCTGCTCAATATGCTGATCCAGCATGCGCAGGCCGCCGTTTTGTACCATTTCAAGCAACTCATACAGGCACATTAATAGCTGGCGCTGAAATTCCGGCCCGAGCTGTTTTTTACTGATCACGCCTTTAATTTGATGGGCAATCTCTTTCAGCACATGTTTCGGGTTCCCAATAATCATCGCCCCGAAACCAGCACCTAAAATAATAACTATCTCTGCAGGCTGCCAGATAGCAATTAATTGGCCGCCCGCTTCAAAATACCCGCCGAATACACAGCCGAGCACCACCAGTAAACCTAATATTTTTTGCATGATTTTTTCACTTTAATTCGGATAGACAAAATCACGAATTTTCTGCGCGATCTGTTTATTCAATTGACAAATTCGGGCCTCGGTTAGCCCTAATACCAGCGCAATCTCTTTGAGATTCATCTCATGCTGGTAATACATAGAGAGGATCAGTTGCTCTTTTTCGCTTAATTGTGAAAGCGCCTGTTGCAACATTTGCTGGGTGACAAACTGATCTTCCAGCTCCCTGCCAGCAAGCGGAATGCCAGGCCCTTCACCGTTCAGTAATTCGTCGAGACTGGCGAGCGTTTCCGCCCCTTCCAGTTGCTGATATTCGAGGTAATCTCCATGCGAGATCCCTTCCACGGCCAGTTCTGACCACTCCGGCTCGTGTCCCAGTTTTTTACGCGTTTCGCGAATCAGGTCTTTCATCTGATGATATTTCTGTCGCAGCTGGCGTGGTCGCCAGTCGAGAGCGCGCAGCTCATCAAGGATCGCGCCGCGAATACGGTGCACGGCATAGCCCGCAAAACCTTCGTCCGGCAGCCCGTAGCGGCGAATGGCGTTAAGCAGCCCTATTAACGCCGTCTGTTCCATATCCTGACGGTCAATAATGCAATTACACTGCGGCGCAAGGTGCCGCACCACTTTACGCACCAGCGGTAAATAAGCCTGTAAATAGTGGCTCTCCTGCTGCGGGGTTAATACCGGCGCAGCAGCAAATTCTTCTGACTCGAATACGTCCTGTAGCATGTTTATATCCGCCTGGTGATTATTGGAAGACCACTTTTTTCACCAGCAAATCCTTATACGGTGCGCTCATTTTGCGACGCTGAAGATCTTTCTTTAACGCGTCAGAAATCAGTTTGCGGATGGCAGATATTTTCATGCCGCGCAAATCTTCAAATTTCATTTCCGTCAGGCATTCAACCGCAATACTTTGATACAGCGGCTCCTGATGTTTTATTTTTTCCGCTTCTTTATCACTGGCGACCACCATCACTAATTCCGCCGACAAATAATGGTCCGCGCCGTTGTTGTCATGCAGCGTGACAATGGTTTCCGGCAACGTCACAAACACGCTTTTGCTTTCATCCAGGGTTTCCACCGTTTCCGTCCGCGCAACGGCCGTCGGTTTTCCTTTTCCGGCATAATGATGCCAGACACCCCATCCAGCTCCGGCCCCCACCACCAACGCCAGAACGGCGCTGACCACGCCCGCCACCACGATTTTCTTCATATTGCCTTTACACTTTGATCAAAACGGATTCGTTCTGTTGAAATTGAGGCGCATCATCAAGCTGTAAGGCGGCACTCACCTCTTCCTGCTGATGGCCCGACTGTTGTTGTTGCTGCGACTGCCCTTCGGAGGAAACCTGTACGTTCACCTCCATAAAATTTTGCGCCGTCAGATGCTGGCGGAGATCGTCGCTAAACTGCTGTAACGCGCGGCAAACTTCACTTTGGTTCGCGCCGATGTGCACCATCAGTTTGCCGTTGTCGAGTTGTACGGCGATCTCGAGCTTGCCAAGCGACGGTGGATCGAGACGGATGGTGGAGATCTGCTGTTGTTTGTTGAGCTGAAAGTGGATCTGATCTTTCAAAAGCGTCGTCAGTTTTTCGCCCAGTTCGTCCATCGAAAGCGTGGCTGGTTTGGCGACAATCTCCAGATGATCGCTGACCAGCTCCGGCGTCTTAACCTGCAACACCGCACGCGCAATAACCGGTTCGCTGTCCGGCACTTTTTCCGTTTTACGCTCGACCTGCGGGCGCGCGGTCACACGGGTTAGTTCAGGTTTCGGGCGAGCTGGCTGTGTTGAGACGCGCGGCTGCGTCGGCGCAATGGCATGTAAATCTTCACTGGCGTAAGTCGCCAGTCTGGCCTGCTGTTCGGGTTTCGCCTGCGGCAACTGACTGATGAGCTCCTGCAACTGCGGCGGCAACGGCGTGAGTTCCTGCCGTTGCGTCGGGCGTTGCGGCGCGTTTTGCACCACCGCTTTCGTCAATTGCTGGATAACCGGCGATGTTGCGACGTTTCGCGGCTGCGGCGTGTCCTGATGCGGCGCGGCAGGTTGCGGAAGTAACAGCGCCATTAGCGCCTGCATCGCCACCGGATCGTTCTCCTGCGGGCGCGTCGCCTGTTGCTGACTGGTTTTAGCGCTATGAACGCGCTCCGCCACCGCCGCGACCGCCATTTTCGGCAGGGTAAACGCGGGCGCGTTTTCACCGCTCACCGGCGGTAAAATATCCGCTTTCAGCGACGCCGTTTCCGCAAGCGTTCCGAGCGTGGCAAGCAATGCCGGATTCATGACTTCTCCGAAAGTAAATTAACAATTGAGTAGGCCAGTACGCCTTCCTGATGCCGCTGATGCTGTTCCATACGCGCCTTCAACACTTCTGCGCGCTGCTCGCGCCGTTTAATCAGGGCATTAAACGCGCCGTACAGTTGCGCCTTCACCACACATAACTGCGCCGCGTCGGTTTCCACCGCCGCGTAATCGTGAAACTGGCGCATCAACTGCTGATGCAGTGCCGGAAGGCGTCGCCAGCGTTGCTTGTCGAGGGCTTCATTCATCGCCTCAACCAGCGCGAAAAGTTGCCTGCGTTGTTTTTCCATCGTCTTAACCCAGCTTGCCCGAAAGCCCTTCCCAGCCTTCGCGCAGGTTGCTTAAAATCAGCATCACTTCATCGATTTTCTCTGCCGACAGTTCGCCGCTGGCTTCATACAAGCGATACACACAGTGGTCATAGAGGCGCGAAAGGTTGACCACCAGCTCGCCGCCAGTTTCAAACTCAAGCGAACTGGTGAGCGCATTGAGAATGTCGATGCATTTATTGATGCTCTGGGCTTTCTTCTCGAAACGCCGCCCTTCAATATGGCTTTTGGCGCGTTCCAGCTCGTCCATCAGGCCAGAAAACAGCACCAGCACCAGTTCCAGAGGCGATGCCGCCGCTGTACGCGCCGCGAGATCGATCTCTTTGTATTGCGAATAGCCGTCCTGTACTTGGTACATCTTTAGGGATATTCCTTCTGAGTTACGCGAATGCCGCCATGCTGGCTTTCATGGTGTATACCTCGACCAACGTGTTGGTGTACTCCTCGAGATAACGGTCGTAGTTGGCGTTATAGGTATCGGTAAGCTGGTCGCCTTCGTCCTGAATTTTGCTCATCTGATCGTCAATGTTCTGCTGGCGCAGGGTGATGATGCCGTTGCTGGAGTCCGTGTAGGTGTTAATCAGGTCGTCCATCTGCGCCACCATGCTGTTATCACCAACGAAAATAGACGTCAGGCCATCGGGGTCGCTTTTCATCGCGTCGCTGAACTGGTCAGAGTCAATCTGCAAATGGCCGTTGGAATCGAGCGTGATGCCGTAATCAACAATCGACACGCCGTTGTAGCTGGCATGGGCGATGTCATCGAGCTGGTTCGCCAGTGAACTGAGTCCGGCGTCGCCCGCAAATACCCCGGCGCTGGTACTGTCATCACCGTGAGTAGTCAGTGAATCAACCGTATCAATCAAGGTGTTATAGGCATCGACAAAGGTCTGTACTTTCTCCTGGCTGGCGCTGGAATCTTCGCTGATGTTAAAGGTGGTGAGATCGCTGTCAGAATCGCTGACTTCGGTGAAAGTCATGGTGACGCCGGGGATCACATCATCAAACGTATTGCTGCTGTTGGTGATCTCTGGCCCTGTGGCGCTACCGAGATGAATAATCGCGTCCTGAGCGGAGGAAACATCCGTGGCAACGGGCGCGCTGGCGCTATCGTTGCTGGCGTCATGCCCCGTTACGCTCACCGAAAACGCGCTCTGCGCCCCGGTGCTGTCTGAGGTCAGCATAATCGTGGTGGTGCCGTCGGTTTTTACCAGTGCCGCCGACACGCCCGGATTGTCATCGGAGTCGTTAATCGCATTCACCAGTTCGCTGGCGTCGATAAAACCGTCGCCGTCACCGTTCTGATCCGCCGCCGCCAGGTCAATATCCATGGTGCTGTCGCCCATCGTCAGTTCGAAGGTGCCAGTGGCGGAAAAGGCGTCGTCGCCCATACTGAACGTGGTTTGCTGCCCCTGCGCCAGTTGCTCAACGAAAAACGAGTAGCTTCCCGCCTGTGCCTGGGAATTGGCGGAAACGGTCGCCGAGTCATTATTGCTGGTGGCGGCGAAAGTCACCGGGCCGTCGGTATCGCTGTTCAGCGCATCGACGGCGCTCTGGAAATCGCTCAACGCCGAGCTGAGCGAGTCCAGGCCGCTGCTTTCGGCATCCAGCTCCGTTTGCTTCTCCTGCAAGTTTGCAGCCTGAGTGGCGACATCTGCATAAGCGATTTCTTGCGCAATGGTTCTTGGGTTAATCATTGATGACTCCGGATAACGATGTCTGGTTATTGGCAAAAGGCGTGCCAATATTTTTTATGTGAATAATCAATGGATTGAAAAATAGGCGGAAATGGCGTTTCCGGTCTGGCGGAAGAGTGTCTGCCGCAGAAAGCACAACACCGCCCGCAGGCGGTGTTGTTCGTGGCCGGACAAGGCGTTTACGCCGCATCCGGCAATCGGTGCACAACGCCTGATGCGACGCTGACGCGTCTTATCAGGTTTACGAGTCCGCACATATTTTTATGCTTGTACCCGTTCGTAGGCCGGATAAGGCGTTCACGCCGCATCCGGCAATCGGTGCACGATGCCTGATGCGACGCTGACGCGTCTTATCAGGCCTACGAGTCCGCACATATTTTTATGCTTGTGCCCGTTCGTAGGCCGGATAAGGCGTTCACGCCGCATCCGGCAATCGGTGCACAATGCCTGATGCGACGCTAGCGCGTCTTATCAGGCCTACGAGTCCGCACATATTTTTATTCTTGTACCCGTTTGTAGGCCCGAACTTACTGCAGCAGGCTGGAAACCATGCTGGACATGCTGTTGGACTGTTTCAGCATGGTGATGCCAGTCTGCATCAGCACTTGCTGTTTGGTCATATTGGACGCTTCCGTCGCGTAGTCGGTATCCATGATGTTACCGATAGCCACTTCAGTGTTGTCCTGCATACTGGTCAGGTTGTTGGCAGTGTCGTTCAGACGGTTGATAGAGGCACCCAGCTTGGACTGGATCTGCGAAACATCATCCATCGCGGTAGAAATGCTGGTGATCATCTGGTTAGCCGAACCAGACGCGGTAAGCTCAGTACCGCCAGACACGCCTGCGGTGCCGGTGGTGTCTGCCTGATCCGCACTAAAGGAGTTGCTGATAGCAGAAAGGTCAGTCACCAGCGTGTTCAGTTGGCTTGAAATGTTCACGGTCATGGTGTCAGAAGATTCCGCGCCCACCTGGAAAGTTACCGCGCTCTGGAACAGACCGTCAGTACCGGTGTTACTGGTGCCGGAAACACCAAACAGGTTGGTGCCGCCGTAAGTGGTGTTTTGCAGCATGTCAGACATCTGCTGGCCCAGTTCGTCGTATTCGTCCTGCATCGCCTGCAGGTCGTCGTCGCTGTAGGTGCCGTTCGCTGCCTGAGTTGACAGGTCTTTCATACGGCCCAGCACATCAGACATTTCATCGAACATGCTGTCAGCGGTTTGCAGCATCGCGGTGGCATCATTGATGTTGCTCAGCGCCACACCCATACCGCTGGACTGTGCAGTCAGACGGTTAGCAATTTGTTTGCCCGCTGCGTCATCGGCAGAAGAGTTAATCCGGTTACCTGTCGCCAGGCGTTCCATAGATGTAGACAGAGAAGAGCTGCTTTTGCTGATGGCATTAACGGCGGCCATTGAGGCGTTATTGGTGTTAATAGATAACATGATACTGCTCCTTGGGATTAATCGTTTTCATTTCGATACCCTGTAAAAACGACACCTAAGGAGCAAACTTAAAATCGCCGTTAAAATTTTTTCGCCACGTATTATCCGATGCCACTTTTAGCTAAAAAAAGCAGAAGTTAAATTCAGATAAAAAGATTATTAGCAATATCTGCCACATGGCCAGGTGTCAAAATATGTCGTTATCAATTGCTTGATATGATTAAGATTACTTTCAGTAAAATCGTTTTATTCTCAATGTACTGATGCCAAAATTTACATTGCGTTGCAAATAGTACACATTTTACTATTGTGACGGACCCGTCATTTCGTTACATTCCACCACATAGTGATTAGGAATAATCCTATTACCATAAAATATTAATTATCACGTGAACAAATCATCTTCTCAGGGACGCATAAAACACTGTTCTATGCAGTGTGCTATCAGGAAGCATTTATCCCTTGCTAAGGTAAACTCAACCATGAGTATTATTATCAACAACTGGCGAATGGACTCGTCGCTTAATGCCTTAATACATTGCGAAACGGGTGAAACACGTCGTCTCGGCGAATACCATTTTATTTTGCTGGAAACATTAGCAAAAAATGCCGAGACGGTTTTATCGCGATCTTATTTATGTGCCGAAGTGTGGAAAAACCGCATTGTCGGCGGCAACAGTCTGCCGACGGCGATCCATGCGCTGCGCGTTGCTATCGACGATGATGGCAAACAACAAAACATTATTAAAACCATTCCGAAGAAAGGTTACTTATGCAATAGAGAGTATGTGTCTTTGCCGGAGTCATCGCCTGCGGAAGCGCTGATTATTACCGACCAGATACAGGAAACAGTGCCAGAAGAGATATCTTCGACAACACCACCTGTGCCTGTTAGAAAAAAACATAAAGGACTGATGGGGTTAGCGTTAACCGCGGCTGTTATATTTATTGGCTCGACCGTGGGGTATTCACACTTAAAAAATACACCTGACGCCCCGCAACTGGTAAAAGAGTCAATTAACAGTCCAAGAATAAAAATATTTCATCTTAGTTCTGGAAAAGAAAATAATTCCGTACCGTTACTGTCACAAACCCTCGCACCAGGGAAAGACAAACTCGATAATTTATTGTCAGCGCATAATATGACAATGACAACCTATTATAAATATGTTCGTAATCGACTGGAGAGTGATATTGTTCTGCGCAACCAGTGCAACGGTAGCTGGCAATTAACCTTTAATGTGGATAGTTGGCAGAATAGCGATATTAATAGCGCGATGTATCAGAATTTGGAGAAGTTGTTAAATACTGTGCAGAAATGCTGACGAGTGCCAATATATGCCGGATGCGACGCTAAAGGCGTCTTATCCGGCCTACGCCCCCCCGAATGAAATCAATCGGAATTGCTGATAGTTTTAGTTATTGGTAACTCTTGCTTTTTATTAATGACAGTTTGCCGGATTCGTTCCGCTTTTTTTATTATTCGTCTACGACTTTCAGGGCTTTGCTTATCCATCAGTTGCTTGAGAGTGGCCATTTCATTCCTTTTTTAACCCGCAGAGTTATAGCATATTCTGCACTGAAATGATTTTTTACGACAGCCTCATTTGATTGATTTTCAATAACCCTACCCCAATAAATTCCTCACCGTCTGGCTGGAAATTCGCGCCTGACCGTTCACCGCCTGCAATAACACCTGATAGTTATGATTGGCGCTGTCCAGCACACCGCCGAGGTTTTCCGATGCCTGCACGGCGTTTTCCGTTTGCGGGAAGCGGGACATACCGTCGATCAGCTGCCGCGCCTTTTCCTGCTGCACCGCCATCTGCGCACGCTGCTGATTAATGCTTTCTAACGTCTGAGAGATCCCCGCACCGCCCTGTTGCAGGCTTTGAGCTAAACGGTCTGCCTCAGACGGCTCGGCAAAAGTTTTCAGCGGCATAAACGCCGACTTATCACCATCGCTGCGCACGCTTAAGGTGCGCTCGATATGGGGCCACTGTTTTTCAGTGGTGGAGAAGCTGATGCCGTCCGCTTGCTGATGCAGTTGCACACCCACGCGGCGCAGGGCGTTGGTCAGCCGCGTCTGATACTGCGCGGCGCTGTCATCCTCAGACAGCATCACCGCTGAAAGCTGGGTCTGCCGCCCGTCAGAGACGCTGAACATACGCGTTCCCGGCGTGGGATTGTGCACCAGATTCACCAACTCCGGCGAGTGAAAGGTCACCCGCGCTTCGCCCTGCAACACCGGCTGCAACTGGCGGTCCACCGCACCGCCGGAAAGCGCGGTGCGTTTGTCCAGCATCTGCATCAGCGCTGAACTCTGCGCCTGCCCGCCCTTACGCTGGCTATGACGATAATCGAGCAACTGCTGCTCCAGTTGCCCGAGATAGTGATCCGCCTGCTGCAGCGTGGTGAGCTGGTCGTTAAGCTGCACGCTGTAACGCTGCGGGCGAGTGGTAATCAGCGGCGAGGCCGGATATTCACTCGCCGTCGCCGGGAGCTTTTGCCGCACCGCCGGAGTGGGCGCAACGGTTGACGACGATACCGCAGCGCTATGCGCGCCGCCGGTGGCGAGTGATGAAGATGTAAGTCCGACCTGCATACTGTTCCTGAAAGAGTTAGAGAACGCTGAATAAATTCAACTCACTCACTTTCGAGTAAGTCTTGAGGGTAGCTTCCATTGCCACTTCCAGTCCGGTAAAGGTGATCGACGCCGGGCCGTAATCGAGATCCTGCAATGAACC
Organism: Escherichia sp. E4385; assembly: GCF_963883145.1. Classification (NCBI taxonomy): domain Bacteria; kingdom Pseudomonadati; phylum Pseudomonadota; class Gammaproteobacteria; order Enterobacterales; family Enterobacteriaceae; genus Escherichia; species Escherichia sp. E4385. Next base: position 42,189 of record NZ_CAWOOJ010000010.1, on the reverse strand, counting down.
AATCAACTCATCATTAGAGGTAGAGATATCGGTCTGCGCATCGCTCAACATCGACATGGTGTTTTGCGTCTCGCCGAGCGACGCAATCGAGGCGTTGAGGTCATCCGAGGCGGTGTCCACCACATCAACGGCGTTCTGAATATCGCTCTGCACCTGCGGATCGGCCGGGTCAACGTTGGGGTCTTGCAACTCCTGAGAGAGCGAATTGAGCGTGTTGAGCACATCTAAATTACTACCGAAGAAATCGCTCGCCGCCACGTTGGTATCCACTTCCACGCCGTTCGATACGGTGGTCTGGCGGTGGTCGCTGTTGCCCTGGTAGCTATAGCTGTCGGTCACGCCATCGCCGTCATCGTCCACCGCCACAATCGGCGGCTGATCGTTGATGGTACCGCCAAACACGTAGTGCCCGTCTTCGTCCTGATAGTTCAGCGCCGCGACCATTGATTCGGTGAGCGACTCAATATCCTGCCCGAGACTTGCGAGCGAATCGGCGGTATTGGTGCCATTCGCCGCTTCCAGCAGGTCGTCGCGCACCGCCAGCAGGCTGTTGTTGACGCCATCAAGGATTGATTCCTGCTGGCTTAAGCCCGCCGATGCGGAGTCGATATTGCTCTGATACTGCTCAATCGCTGACTGCTGGCGGTTTAACTGAGTGATGCGCGTAGCGGCGATTGGGTCATCCGACGGCTGCAAAATCTGCTTGCCGGTTGCCATCTGCTCGACCACATGCGCCAGATCGCTGGAGAGATTATTAAAACTTTGCGTCATCGAGACGTAGGTTTGTTGGGTGGTTACTCGCATTTTCGCGCTCCCGCTTAGCTGCACATTTCCAGCACCGAATCGAAAATCTCGGCCCCGGCGGAAATGACTTTCAGATTGGCTTCATAAATTTGTTGATAGGTGATCAGGTTCACCGCTTCTTCGTCCATGCTGACGCCGCTGACGCTGCTCTGCTGGTTTTGCGCTGCGGAATAGACATTGGACGCGGCATCGACTTCCGTCTGATTTTGCTGACTGTAAATGCCGATATTGCTGATGATTGACGAGCACGCCTGCCCGACCGTCACGCTGCCAAGATTGTCGATTTCCAGCGGTTCGGTGGAGATATTGATCAGCGCCTGCAGGTTGTCGCTGTTCCCGCTTTCGTCCGGCGAACTGGAGAACGCCAGCTCATCGGCGGTGATATCCGGGTTAACGGTCAGCGGGCCATCGGCATTACTGGCGTCGTAAATAAACAGCGGCTCGCCGGGATTACCGTTGAGATCGTAGCCCTGCGCCAGCTGGTTGTTGACCGCATCGGCGAACTGCGACGCCATGCTGTTGATGGTGTCAGTCAGCGGCGTCAGCACATCGTTTTGATAATCAAACAGTGCGCCTAATGAACCGCCAGTGTCGGTGGTCATCGTCGAGGTGGTTCCGGCGAAGGTCAGCGACATGGTTGGCGTGCCATCAGCGTTGGTTTCCAGCGCGATAGTTGAGCTTTGCTGCCCGCTCACCAACGGCTGACCGTTTTGCAGGGTAACGTTGTAGTTGCCCTGGTCGTCGATATTGACCTGCACATCCATCATCCCGCTGAGTTCTTCCACCATCTGATCGCGAGCGTCGTAAAGCGCGGAGGCGTTATCACCGTTGGCTTCGGCCTGGGCGATTTGCTGGTTATAGCTGGCGATGCCGCTGGTGAGCGTGTTGATTTGCGACACCATCGCCTGCTGCTGGCTGATGATTTCCGTACTTTGCGAGTCGACGTAATCGAGCGTGTTATCAATACGCAACGACAGCGCCCCGGCTTCGCTGATCACCTGCTCGCGCAGGGCCGAGTCATCAGGACTGGTGGTCGCTTCGTTAAGGGCGGCGAAAAAGTTATCGAACCCGCCGCTCAGGCTGCTGTTATCGTCGCTCAATACGGCTTCCAGCTGGCTGAGATACCCCTGCTGGGTGCTGTAATAGCCGTAATCGCTGGCGGCATACCACACCTGATTCACCTGATACTGGTTAGAGACGCGGCGAATGCTGTCGACCTGCACGCCGTTACCAGCGCTGTTTGGCGAACCGCCGCTGGCACCGATGGTGCTGATCTCCGCCACCTGACGGGTGTAGCCCGTGGTCATGGCGTTGGCGGTGTTTTGCGCCGTGACGTTCAGCTCCACCTGCGCGGTTGATGCGCCGCTGTAGCCGATGTTAATCATGTCCATGTTGGATCCTTACCGGTAAATCGTGCCGGTTAAAAGCGGCGTGAAGATGGGGATTCTTAAGTTCCGTAAACCGGGTGCCAAATGCCGGATGCGGCGTACATACGGGCGCAAACATAAAAATATGCGCGGACTCGTAGGCCTGATAAGACGCGACAGCGTCGCATCAGGCACCGAACGCCGGAGCCTCATTTATGCTTCGGCGACAGCTGCTTCACAATCATCGCCGCAATGCCAATCCCATGCTGCTGCGCCAGGGTGTTACACAACTCATCGTCATAAAACCCCTGCATCATGCGCACCGAATCGCTGTTAAACGGGTTATCTTTCGAATCAAACAACTCGTTGGTTTTACGCATCTCTTTGAGCATGTTGCGTAAAAAAATCGCCTCAAACTGCTCCGCGGCCTGCTTGATATCATTGGCCTGAACCTTCGGCCCCATTAACGCATCGCTGCCGTCAATCCCACCGCTGGCGTTCACTTTCATCAGATCACCTCCAGGTCGGCATCCAGCGCGCCCGCTTCATGCAGCGCCTGCAAAATCGACATAATGTCATCCGGCGTCGCGCCTAAACTGTTCAACGCATTAACCAGCGTTTTCAGGCTACTCGACTCCGGCAAACTCACCACGCCAGGGCGCGCATGATTCACCGCGATATTGCTCTGCGGCGTTACCGCCGTGCGCCCGCCCGCAAAGGCATTCGGCTGGCTGACGTTGCTGGTTTCGTTAATCGAGACAGTCAGGCTGCCGTGCGATACCGCCGCCGCGTGCAGCGCAACGCCATCGCCCATTACCACCGTGCCGGTACGCGAGTTAAACACCACGCGGGCGCGGATTTTCTCCGCCTGCACCTGCACATCATCCAGTTGCGACATAAACGCCACCCGCGCGCCGGGACTGGTAGGCGCACGCACGGTAACGTTGGTGGAACTCTGCGCGGTGGCAATGCCGCCAAACGAGGCGTTAATCGCCGCCGCAATGTTGTTAGCGTCTTTAAACGACGGACGTTTCAGGTTGAGGGTGATGGTGTCGCCCATCTGAAAATCGCTGGGGATCTCGCGCTCCACCGTCGCGCCGTTAGGAATTAACCCGGCGGTTGGTGTATTAACCGTTACGCTCGAACCGCTGGCCCCGGTGGCATTCATCCCGCCGACTACCACACTGCCTTGTGCCAGGGCATACACTTCGCCATCCGCGCCGTGCAACTGGGTCAACAGCAAGGTGCCGCCACGAATACTTTTGGCATCGCCAATCGACGAGACGGTGACATCAATGGTCTGCCCGCGCGAGTACATCGGCGGCAACGTGGCGCTCACCGCCACTGCGGCGACGTTTTTCACCTTCGGGTCGATTTTATTCGGCAATTGCACGCCGAACTGGCGCAGCATATTGGTGATGGTCTGGTTGGTGAATTTGACCTGGTTTTTATCGCCAGTACCATCGAGGCCGACCACCAGGCTGTAGCCCACCAGTTGGTTTTCGCGCACGCCCTGTACGTTGACTAGCGACTCCAGCGATTGCGCCAACGCCACGCCGGGCAGCGTCAGGCTTACGGCTACGACCACCGTTTTTATCCAGTTTTGCATTGCACTCTCCGGCATTAAATCGGGAACAGAGGATGGTTAAACAGCCGCGTCAGCCAGCCTGCGGCGTTGGCGTCGCTTAACGCGCCGCGTCCGGCATAGGAGATGCGGGCATCGGCGATCCGCTGGGAAGAAACCGAGTTATCGTTCTGGATGTCGTCAGCGCGCACCAGGCCACTTAAGCGGATGTACTCATCGCCCTGGTTGAGGGTCAGCCATTTCTCGCCACGAATTTCCAGGATGCCGTTGGGCTGCACACCATGTACAGAAACAGTGATCTCCCCGCGCAAGCTGTTCTGCTGCTGGGAAGTGGCGCTGCCGTCAAAGTCGCGGTTGGCGTCGATAGAGCCGGAAAGCTTATCTTTGGTGTGTCCAAAAATGGTCGGCGCGCCAATATCGACGGTGTTGCTTTTGCCGAAGTTGGTTTTCGCCTGTTTGCTCGACTGGGTGGATTCTTCAAGGATCACCGTCAGGATATCGCCCACGCGGTAAGCCCGCCGATCGGCGGTTAGCGACCAGTTGTAGCCGGTTTCAAACACACCACCAGCACGCCCGTCTGCCGGAGGTGGCGCTTCGGTTTTCGGTGGCGCAAAGTATGCGTCGTCTTTTTTGACCAGAATGGCCTGCGATTCACACCCGCTAAGGAGGGGAAGCAGCGCCACCAGCCAGAGATAATTTTTCACGTTCTGCCTGTTTTAAATACAGTGAGTAATGCACTTTTGTAGGTCGGATAAGACGCGTCAGCGTCGCATCCGACATTTCGCCTTACAGCGTCTGACTGATGTACTGCAACATATCGTCTGCTGCCGACACCATTTTGGCGTTCATCTCGTACGCGCGTTGCACCGTAATCATCGCCACCATTTCGTTGACGATGTCCACGTTCGAGCCTTCCAGCGCGTTGTCCTGCAAGGTGCCAAGCCCATCTTCGCCCGGTACACCTTCGGTCGGCTGACCGCTGGCAGCAGTTTCCAGATAGAGGTTGTCGCCCTCGGCGGAAAGCCCCGCCGGGTTAGCGAAGTTCACCAGTGTCAGTTGCCCTAACTCGGTCGCATCGCTGTCGCCGGGTAAGATCGCCGTCACCGTGCCATCCTCACCAAACGCAACGTTGGTCGCCCCCGCCGGTACGTCGATCTCCGGCTGCAACGGCAAGCCCTGCGAGTTGGTTAGCACGCCGTCGGCGTTCACCTGCAAATTTCCATCGCGGGTATAGGCGATATCGCCGTTGGCCTTTTGCACCTGCAAAAAACCCTGCCCCATAATGGCGACATTCATCGCGTTGTCGGTGGTTTCAACGTTGCCTTCGGTGAAGGTTTTTTGAGTGCCGACAATGCGCACGCCGCTACCGAATTGCAGCCCGGTCGGCATGATGTTGTTCTGGTCGAGCATCGCGCCCGGCGCTTCCTGGGTCTGGTAGAACAGATCCTGAAACATCACCCGGTCGCGCTTGAAGCCGGTGGTGTTAACGTTGGCGATGTTGTTGGCAATCGCGCTCATTTCAGCATCCTGCGCCGAGAGGCCGGTTTTGCTGATCCATAATGCTGCGTTCATGGTGGTAAATTCCGTGTTATTTTTGGGCCGCGGTTGCCGGATGCGGCGTAAACGCCTTATCCGGCCTACGGTTTGGGCACAGGCTTGTAGGCCTGATAAGACGCAAAGCGTCGCATCAGGCACCGCCGCATAACTGCCGGATGCGGCGTAAACGCCTTATCCGGCCTACGATGTGCGGTTACGAGCCGCGCAATAAGCGGTTGCCCGCGTCGCTGATATCTTCGGCGGTTTTCATCATTTTGATCTGCGCTTCAAACTGGCGGTTCATGGCGATGGACGACATCATTTCGCTCACCGCCGAGACGTTGCTGCCCTCCAGAAAGCCGCCGCTGACCTTGATATTTTCATCGCGCTGGGCCGGAACGCCGTCTGCCGTTATCAGCATCCCTTCGCCGTTTTTCGCCAGGTCAGCAACCGGAATATCCACCAGCTTCAGGCGATCGATATCCATCGTCGCGGTCACGTCGCCGTCATCGGGCGTCACCGAGAGCGTGCCGTCGCTGCCAAACGAGGCGATGGCGTTCGGCGGCAGAATGATCGGCCCGTTATCCCCCAGTACCCGATTGCCGTCGATGGTCAGCTGCCCCTGGTCGTCCTGCTGAATGTTGCCGTTGCGGGTATAGACTTCGTTGCCGTTTTTATCCTGCACCGCAATGTAACCCGCGCCCTGAATCGCCACGTCCAGCGGGCGTTCAGTTTTCTCCGCCACGCCCGTGCTATCGTTCACGCCGCTGGCCCCTTCCTGCGCCATATAGCGCGTGTCGAAGCCGCCGCCTTTCACCTTGTCGTTGGTCGCCATCGCCATGTCGGCGCGAAAACCGTTGGTGTTGACGTTCGCCAGGTTGTTGGCGCTAATCTGCTGCTCGTACAGAGTCTGAGAAGCACCGCTCAGGGCGGTATAAATCAAGCGATCCATTACATTGCCTGGAACAGCGCGTCATCGAGCTGCGTGCTGGTGGCGATAACTTTGGTGTTGGCCTGATAGTTACGCTGGGCGGTCATCAGGTTGACCAGTTCGCTGGTGATATCGACGTTGGAGCTTTCAAGCGCACCTGACGTGAGCGTGCCGCAAGTGCCGGAGCCGGGAACGCCAATCAGCGGCGTACCAGATTCCCCGGTTTGTACCCACGCGGTGCCGCTCACCGCTTGCAGGCCGTCATCGTTGGGGAACGTCGCCAGCACCACCTGGCCCTGCAACATGCGTTCGCCGTTGCTGTAGGTGGCGTAAACTTTGCCATCGTCATCAACCTGCACACCGTTCTGAGTCGCGGAGGCGTAGCCGTTGGCGGCGTTGGTGGTGACAGAAAATTCAGAGCCGTATTGCGTACAGGTGGAGTAATCAACGGTTAAGTCGATGGGCGCGGCGGCGTCGGTCTGAAACTCAATGGTCTGCGGCGTGGTTGGCGAAGTCAGCTTCCCGGTGTTCGGGTCGAAGGTTAACGTCGTCGCCGGAACACCAGTCTGCTGCTGACCGTCGAAGGTGTACTGCACTTCCCAGGTGTTATCGCTGGTTTTGGTGAAGTACTGGCATACCGAGTGTTCGTTGCCTAATGAGTCATATACCGTGGTGGTGTAACTGTCGGTATAGGAGCTGCTGTTGGTCGCGTCGAACGGTACGGTTGTACGGTCGATAGCCGCATCGCTGGCGTTGAAGTTGGCGGTAAAGGTCAGGCTGCTGCTGGCCTGCGCCGGGATATTGCCGGTTTTGATCTGGATATCCGTCACCGTGCCGGTTTGCAGGGTGCCGCTGTCATCGACCGGATAGCCCTGCAAATAAGCGCCTGAGGCGTTAACGATATAGCCGTTTTTGTCGGTTTCAAACGATCCGGCGCGGGTATAAGAAATGTTGCCCGCGCTGTCGCAGGTAACAAAAAAGCCGTCGTCGTTAATCGCCAGATCCAGCGCGTTGCCGGTCGATACCAGAGAACCGCCGCGAGAGATACTTTGCGCGGTACCCGCCACGCTGACGCCCATCGCCTGACTTCCGGCATACATGGCGGAAAACTGGGTGGTCATCGACTTATAGCCCACCGTTCCGGCGTTGGCGATGTTGTTACTGATCCCGTCCAGCTGTTCGTTAACGGCATTCAGCCCCGTTGCGGCAATTTCATAACTCATTGTTTCTTCCTGTTAATTCAGATTTTTGACAGCGTGCCCGTTGTTTTGCCGGATGCGGCGTGAACGCCTTATCCGGCCTACAAAACCATGCAGATTCAATACATTGCTGTTTCATGTAGGCCTGATAAGCGAAGCGCATCAGGCAATTTGGCACCGGACATCACGCCACATCACTGTCGGCATCGGGTACGCCAAACTGGCTAATCATGGTGAACGGTACTTCGCCCACGCCTGCAACGTTGAGCACCGGAGAGCTGCCGTCGAGCGGGATGCGCACATCTTCCACTTCGCCGGAGACTTCAATCGGCACCTCTTCTTCCCCGGTGTTGGTCACCACCGAAACGTCGTAATCGCCGGGCGGGATGCCGTAATCGGCGGGATCCACCGAGAAATCAACCTGACCTGGCCCGACGGAAGAACTACCCTCCGGGATCAGCGATACCGTGTAGTCATCGCCTGCGGCATCGGTAAAGTGGAGATCGGCGGTGGTACAGGCGTCGTCAAGCGTGGCGCGACCGTTAATGGTCTGGTCGCTCACCTGCAAGGCGGTGGTCTGCACCATAATGTCGTCGCCCACCAGGTTGCCGAGCGCCATCACCTGAATGTTGCTCATCAGCACCGCGTTGGTGTTGGCCTGCACGCTCATCTCTTCCATCATCGCCACCTGCGCCATCGACGAAAGCTGGTCGATATATTCGGTGGCGTCGGTCGGGTCGGTCGGGTCCTGGTTTTGGATCTCGGCGACAAACAGCGTCAGGAAAGTATCGACGGGCGAGCTATCGCTGCTGCTTGTCGTGTCGCTGGCCGCCACGTTATTGCTTTCCGCCGTGGCGGTCGGCTGCGGCGATTGCGCATTCAGCGCCAGGGTATTCATCAGGCTTCTCCCAGTTTCAGCAGGCTTTGCTGCATACTTTTCACGTTGTTAAGCACATCGACGTTGGTTTCGAAATCGCGCGAGGCCGACATCATGTCCGCCATCTGTTCCACCACGTTGACGTCGGGATACCAGACATCACCGTTGGCATCCGCCAGCGGAGAATGCGGTTCATAGCGTTTCACCGCCCCGCCGGTTTGCAGCACGTCCTGCACCTGCACGCTGGCGCCGTCAATGGCATGACGATGTGTACCCGCCAGCAAACTGTGGTGATACACCGCGGCAAACACCGGGCTGCGCGCTTTATACGCCTGCGCCTCGCTGCTGGCGGGTGCATTGGCATTCGCCAGGTTACTGGCAACGGTATTCAGACGTAGCGTTTGCGCCGTCATCGCCGAGCCGGAAATCTGATAGATATCAGTAAATGACATGCTTATTTCCCTTCAATGGCCTCTCTGATGCCGCTGATTTGCAGATTCAGAAAGGTCAGACTGCTTTGATAATCCATACTATTTTGTGAAAACCGCGCCTGTTCGCTGTTCAGTTCCACGGTGTTGCCATCTTCCGACGGCTGCATCGGCACGCGGTACTGGACATCCACCGCCGCGTTATTTGCCCGTTGCATCTCCCTGGCAAAATCAATATCTTTAGCCTTGAAATTTGGCGTATCGACATTCGCCAAATTCGCAGTCAGTAGCTCGGTCCTCTCAAGACGTAACTTCACTGCCTGCGGATGCACTCCCAATGCCTGTTGAAAACTGATCCCCATTTCTTGCGTCACTCCTGCTTCAATCCGCATACGCTAAGCAATCGCCGTGCCATTTTTTAAGTGACTGAAGAGAAAGGGTTTATGAGTTTTCAATTTTGCGGGCGGAAGATGTTCTTCCTCCTGGCGCTGGCCTTACCGGGCTACGCCGCCGTCCATCCCGTGCAACACAGCGCGCGGGAACAAGTCAATGCCCAGGTGCTGAATGCCGCCAGCCAGCAGATTGAATCGCTGGTGCAGCAGCGGCATTGGCATGACTATCGCTACACTTTTAACGTCTACATTCCCTCGCAGATTGCGACCGCCGCGCCCTGTGCTACAGCACCCGCCGTCACGCTGACTTCGCCTGAGGACATCGCCCTCAACCGCATGAGCTTCACCGTCAGTTGCCCGCAAAGCTGGCAGATGAACGTGGCGGTGCGCCCGGATGTGCGGGTGCCGGTGGTGATGACAAAGTCAATGATTGCCCGCGATACGCCGCTCACGGCGAATGATGTGGAACTGAAGCCTTACAACGTTAGCGCCCAGCGCCGCGATGTGTTGATGGATCTCGATGATGCGATTGGTTTAAGCAGTAAGCACGCGCTGCAACCGGGCAGGCCGCTCACCAAAGAAGAGCTGGTTTCGCCTGTGCTGGTCGAACGCGATCAGCCGGTGATGATTGTTTACCAGAACGCGGGGATCACCGCCTCGATGCCCGGCGTGGCGCTGAAAAATGGCCGCAAAGGCGAGATGGTGAAAGTGCGCAATGCCAGTAGCCAGCGGGTCATCAGCGCAATGGTGGCAGAAAGCGGCGTGGTGACGACGGTAAGCGCGGAGTAATTTGCGCTGGCGATTAAAGTTTTTCCGCCTGTTAACCGCTTTACCAGAGTAACCCACCCAAATACCGAGACGAGGTTGCGATGAAAATCACCCCGACTATGCCAGGCAATCGCCCGACAGCCACAACGGCAGGCTCCAGCCAGCCGCGTAAAAGCACGGCGGCCACCACCACGACGCTGAGCGCCGACGACATTACTCAGGCGGGATTACAGTCCGCCCAGCAAACGCTGAACGACCAGCAAGAGAGCGATATCAACAGCGACAACGTGGCGAAAATGCAGGCGATGCTGGCCTCCGGCAACCTGCAAGTGGACACCGAACAGTTAGCCAGCGACATGCTGAGCTTTTTCCAGAACTAAGAGGCCGATGAAGTGAGTATCCGGTTACAACAGGTGAAGGCGCTGCTGCAGGGAATTCGTGACGATGACACGCTGTATGATTCCCTGCGCGAACGTCTCCAGCGCCAGCGGATCTGCATGATTAGCCGCGCCAGCGAGGAGCTGCTGGCAGTAAACGAGGAGATAACGCATCACTATGAGCTGTTGCATAGACATAGCCATCAACGGCACAGCCTGCTGCAAGGGCTGGGTGTTAGAGTAAATCGTGAGGGTCTGGCGCAGGTTTTTGCCTGGCTTCCGGCAGTCCAAAAAGCGGCAGCACAACAGTTGTGGCAACGCCTTGAGCAAAAGGCGGAACGATGCAAAGCCTACAACGATAAAAACGGCGAGCTGTTGATTCGCCAGTATGAATTTATTCAGTCGTTTTTAGGCAGCGAAGCAGATTTTCTCTACCAGGAATAACGACAATTCCTTCCCCCATCGCGGAAACGGATTTTCCGCCTGATTCTCAATCCTTTGTTTTTGATTACAAAAATTCCCGGCACGCTTATTGCACATTCTGCGAAGTAATAAAGACTGGAAGCCACCTATGAGTTTTATTGAATGTTACGAGCCGGAATTTGTACGCAATTTTTTGGCGCAGCACCCCGGTTCGCCTTTATACGTCCGTAAGGTCTGGAAGAATGAGATTCGTCAGAGCCTGATGCTGACAGAGCCAGAAAGCTGCGAAGCGGTGCTCAACGATGCCAGAGCCTTTGATTTACAGCTTACCTATCGCCCTGTGGAAGAAAATGCCGCAGCGCTATCCGCGCGCGATGCGATAGTAAACCAGATAATTTTGAGCACCCTTACGCTCCCCGATTTAACACCAGAAATGTCATTGTATGCCGTCGGTATCCTGCTCTCCCGCGCCAGTAAAATGCCAGGCAGGGATGGCGACACTCTGGCCCGTTTGACGACGCTGCCACAGGCGCTGGGCAATCATGCGAAAAAAGGCACGCTGCAGGCACAGTTCGCCCAGCTGCCGCCCGTACCACAGCTGGCACGGCAGCTGGTGACGCTGCTCGGGAGTTTTGCATTTGACTGGTCGATTCTGCCGGAAAGCCCACGCAAAGCCTCGCTGCCGTTGCAGGTGACTTTGCTGACGCTGCATGACGCCAATAGCGAAGCCCTGTTGCAACAGCAGCTTCAGGCGCAGTGGCAAACCACCTGGCAACAGCATTTTGCCGCCGCACCGTGGATGATGCGCAACTGGCTGATTTACCGGGTTTACCACGATGTGATTGGCCTGGCTGACGGGGCGGATTTTTTCCTGCTGGTGTGCGATTTTTATCTCATCCGCACGTTAATCAGTTTGTGGACGCTGGATGATTCACCGCTACGACAGGAGGATATTTTCGCCCTCTTCGCAGTGTTTGAACGCTGGCGAGAGAGTGAAAATGCGCTGCTGATTCGCCAACAAATTCAGGCTGAATGTTGTGCAGAGCCGCTGCTTTATGCGTTTTCGCTGCTACCTTGCTAACGCTTTCAGGTCGGTTTTTCCCGGCCTTATCTACTTCATAAACATATCATGCAAACCATCATCAAAACGCTCGCCACTCACCGCGAAAAACCGTTTGTCAGCGTCGTTACACCAACCTGGAATCGCGGCGCATTTCTGCCGTACTTGCTTTACATGTACCGCTATCAGGATTACCCGGCAGACCGCCGCGAACTGGTCATCCTCGATGACTCCCCGCAAAGCCACCAGCACATCATCGACCGTTTGACCGATGGCACACCAGAAGCCTTTAACATCCGCTACATCCATCACCCGGAAAAACTGCCGCTGGGCAAAAAACGTAACATGCTCAACGAACTGGCGTGCGGCGAATACATCCTCTGCATGGATGACGACGACTACTACCCGGCAGATAAAATCTCCTGGACTATCACCATGATGCAAAAACACCGGGCGCTCATCTCCGGCTCCGACCAGATCCCCATCTGGTACAGCCATATCAACCGCATCTTTCAAAGCCGCAGCTTTGGCCCGCATAACATCCTCAACGGCACCTTTTGCTATCACCGTAACTACCTGAAAAAGCATCGTTACGACGATGATTGCACTTTAGGCGAAGAGAAAAGTTTCACCGACAATTTCAGTGTAAACCCGCTGCAACTGCCCGGCGAGCGCACAATTCTGTGTATCTCGCACAGCCACAACACCTTTGATAAAGACTTTATTCTCGGGGCCAGCACGCCAGTAAACGCGGCGCTTGCAGATATCGTCCGCGATCCGCTGCTGCGCAATGCTTATCTGAGTCTGCATAACACCACTCATCACCAGGCGATCAATCATCAGGCTGTCGATCAGATCGTTCTGCTTAATCTGGATAAACGCCCGGATCGCTTACAACAGATCCGTGAAGAACTGGCATTGCTGCATATTCCACCTGAGAAGATCACCCGCCTTGCCGCCAGTGAAGATGAAAACGGTCAACGGGGTCGCCGCCAGTCACACTTGCAGGCACTGCGCCTGGCGCAACAGCACGGCTGGCAAAACTATCTGCTGCTGGAAGATGACGCGGTTATTCTCAAGCAGGAGAAACATATTCAGGTACTGAACAGGCTGCTCGCGAGCCTGGCGAAAATTCCCTGGCAGGTGATGATCCTCGGTGGGGAAATTTCGCAGGGAACGATGCTAAAAAGTTTGCCGGGACTAGTACACGCGCGGGACTGCCGCAAAGTGTGCGCTTATCTGGTGAACAGCCGCTACTACCCGCAACTGGCGCAGCAGATGAGCAACGATAACCTCTCGCTGGAAGAGTGCTGGCAGCCGCTGCTGCGCACCGACAAATGGCTGGCCTGTTACCCGAGCCTTAGTTATCAGCGACCGGGCTTTAGTGATATCGAGAAAAAAGTGACCGACAATATTAGTCACTATTTCAATAAGTTACCCGTATCCACCAAGCCATCCGCGTTACCCATCGCTGACACCATCGGCTTTTTTATGGAAACCTCATTCCACTACGCGCTCTACCGCCCAATCATCACCGCCCTACAGGCGCAGGGTCAAAACTGCACGCTGGTGATCAACGACCGCGTGTTTAAACCGTTTCTTGATGAAATGCTGGCGACGCTAAAAAACATCGACGATCCGCAGCTCAAAGGAATGCGCTTATCTGAAATGCAGGCATATGGTCAGCGGGTAAAATGCCTGGTCAGCCCCTACCACACGCCCGCGCTCAATGGCCTGGCGGCGGTGAACGTCCGCTCTATGTACGGCTTAGCCAAAGAAACGTGGAACCATGCAGACTGGAACCGTTTTTATCAACGCATTTTGTGTTACAGCCACTACAGCCAGCAGGCGCTGGAACATTTCGGCAGTGCGAAAGTGGTCGGCAACCCGCGCTTCGACGCCTGGCATAACGGCACGTTCGACCGTGCGTTGCCGGAAAATATCCAACCCGATTCCCATAAACCTACGGTGCTCTACGCCCCCACGTTTGGCGCATTAAGCTCCCTGCCCCACTGGGCAGAAAAATTGGGCCGCTTAAGCGGTGATGTGAACCTGATGTGCAAACTGCACCACGGCACCTGCTCGCGCCCGGAAGAAGCCGCATCGCTGGCCCTGGCGCGCAGGCATTTAAAACAGCGCACCGACTCCGCCCGCTACACGCTGGCGCTACTGGCAAAGGCCGATTACGTGCTCACCGATAACAGCGGTTTTATTTTCGATGCTATCCACGTTAATAAGCGGGTGATCCTGCTCGACTTTCCGGGCATGAGTGAATTGCTCGACGGCGAGAAAAGCTACTCCACACCGGAGAGCGCCGACCAGCGAATCCGCGAAATATTGCCGGTGGCTCATGACATGGCAGAGCTGCGTTACTTGTTGTCAGAGGCGTTTGAATGGGGCACGGTGCAGGCGAAGCTGGCGGAGATTCGTCATCATTATTGCGATGCGTTTATGGATGGCAAGGCGGGAGAACGGGCGGCGATGGTGATTATGGAGGCGCTGGCGGGCAAGGAACCGTCAGGAATATGTCGATAAAATTCGATTTTTTAAACATGTCGTTGGAATACGTTTATGCCATCGACATGTTTTGGCGATATGTCGAAAAAACGCGATTTTTTAAACATATTTAACATAGCCAAACGGCAGACGGCATCATCTTCTCTCACTGCGGGAATTAAATTAGTAGGTGGCTGATTTACCCCTAATCACCTCAATAATCCCCGTCGTCGACACCGACGGCGTGCGGGGGAAATAGACCACCTCACAAATATACGCAAAGCTATCAAACTTTCCTGCCCAGTCATCGCCCATCACTAAAATATCCGCACCGTACCCCCGCAGATATTCCGCTTTCAGTTCCAGCGACTCCTCCAGAAATACGCCATCCACGCACGCCAGCCCGGCGATAATCGCCATGCGGTCATCCTGATGGTAAACCGGCGCCCTGCCCTTTTTGGCGATATTTAAGGCGTCGGACGATACGCCGACCAGCAGCCTTTCGCCCAGCGAGCGGGCGCGTTGTAAAAGGCGCAGATGACCGACATGAAACACATCGAAGGTGCCGAAGGTGATGACCGTTTTCATGGCTACTCCGCTAATTTATGCCGCAGCCAGCACTGAACGGCGATATCGTCCACCGCTTTTTGCGCTTTCGCGGCGGCGCTTTCTAGTTGCTCGCGGCGTTTGTCGTCCAGCGTCAGGGCCACCACTTTCTCTTCGCACGCCGCCGCCGTCAGGTTTTTCTGCATTCGCGTGGCTTTGATGTTAGCCAGCGTTTTTTCCTGCTCCTGCCAGGCGATTACCCTGCGCAAAGTGCCTTTGTAGCCGCTGACGTTTTTCAACGATTCCACCGACGCCGCCGCGCCCGCAGCCGTTTTCTCCACCAGGTAGCCTAACGCCTTGATATTGTTGTCATAGCCCGCGCAAATCTGTTTTTGCTTTGCCAGTTCGACGGTTTTGTCTTTGACCGATTTATCCCGCAGGCGCTGCAACTGCGCCAGGGTGTCGATGATTTGTCGCATAGTTACTATTCTGCCTTTTTGACACCAGGAAAGAGAATTTGCAGGCGGCTTTGCACCAGTTCGAGGGAGGCGGGTTCGCGCATCTCCTGGCGCAAAAATCGCTCGATTGCCGGGAACATTTTTACCGCTTTGTCGACGCTGGCATCCGCGCCTGCCACGTAGCCACCGAGTGGGATCAGCGGTTTGATCTCCATATAGGCGGCGTAGTTTTGCTTTAACGCGCGGGCGGATTGCTGATGTTCCAGGCTGGTGACCTGATTCATGCAGCGGCTGATCGACTGACCGATATCAATGGCCGGATAGTGCCCCGCTTCCGCCAGTTTGCGGGTTAATACGATATGCCCGTCCAGCACCGCGCGGGCGCAGTCGACAATCGGATCTTGCTGGTCGTCGCCTTCCGCCAGCACGGTGTAGATGGCGGTCATCGATCCTGCGCTTTCGCTGTTGCCTGCGCTTTCTACCAGTTTGGGGATCATGCCGAATGCCGATGGCGGATAACCTTTGGTTGCAGGTGGTTCGCCAAGTGAGAGGGCGATTTCTCGCTGCGCCATCGCGTAGCGGGTCAGGGAATCCACCAGCAGTAAAACGTGATGCCCGCGGTCGCGAAACCAGGCGGCGATGGAGTGGCACAGTTCGGTGGCTTTCAGGCGCATCAGCGGCGATTCATCGGCGGGTGCGACAACAACGATAGACTTTGCCAGCCCGTCCTCGCCCAGCGAGTGGTCGATAAACTCTTTCACTTCGCGCCCGCGTTCGCCAATCAGCCCGACCACCACGATGTCGGCTTTGGTCTGGCAAGTGATCATCCCCAGCAGCACACTTTTCCCGACGCCGCTGCCCGCCATCAGCCCGACGCGCTGGCCTTTGCCGATGGTCAGCAGGCCGTTGATCGCTTTCACCCCCACGTCTAACGGTTCATCCACCGAACGGCGGGTTAAGGGATTGACCGAGGGCGGCAGCGGCGGCAGAAGGTCGTTGCCGTTCAGGCGGCCTTTACCATCCAGCGGTTCGCCGAGGCCATTCACCACGCGGCCTAACCAGCTTTCGCCAATCAGGATGTCGTGGGCTTTTTCTTCCGGGAAGACACGCGCCCCCGCCATCAGGCCGACCGGCTGTTTAAACGGCATTAGGTAGGTGATGTCGCGATTAAAGCCCACGGCCTGCGCGTCAATCAGCGTGTGATTGGCGCTTTCAATGCGGCACAGTTGTCCGGTCATTAGCGGGCAGCCGACGCTCTCCAGCAGGATGCCGTTAAGGCGCACCAGACGTCCGGCGACACGGGCTAATGGGATCGACTCCAGCGAGCGCAGGGCGTTATCGAAAGCAGAAAAATCACTCACCCTGCGACTCCGGCGTTAGCGTCTCTTTCAGCGCAGTCATGCACTGTTCAAGGCGGTGCTCGCAGCCGATATCCAGTTCTGATTTATCGGTAATCACCCGGCATTCCCCCGGCGGCAAATCCGGCGAAGGCGTCAGCCCCCATTCGCTGACCTTTTCCGGCACCGCGTCGCGCAGGCGGTTAAACTCTTCCGTGCTCAGCATCACCTGTAATGTTTCCGGCATTGCCGGGAAGGCCGCCAGCGCCTCTTCCACCAGCGCCAGCAACTGCGTCGGTTGCAGCGCCAGTTCGCAGCGGATCACCTGGCGGGTGACTTTTTCCACCAGTTGCAGCAAATCTTCCCGCTGTTTACGTTCGATATGGGCGAGGAAGTCATTCACTTTCCCGGTAATGGCTTCCAGCGGCTGCGCCGCCTCAACAAACTGTTTGCGCCCTTCCTGCTGCCCGGCGAGGCTGCCTTCGGTGTAGCCTTGACGCCGCCCCTCGGCAAAGCCTTGTTGATGACCTTCGCTAAAGCCCTGCTCCTGGCCTTCAGTCATTCCCTGCGCAAACCCTTTTTGCAGCCCTTCCTGAAAACCGTCCATCAACTGGCGCTGGTAATCGGCGGCGCTGATACTGGCGGTGAGCGGTTCTCCGCTCACCGCTCGCTGGCGCGGCGGGAAACGGTGCAGGCGATAGCGCCCGCGCAGTGTTTCAATGGTCATGGTTACTCCGCCGTCTGTTCCGCAAAGAGCTGTAGCTGAAACTCTCCAGCCTCTTCCAGTTCACGGGCGATACCCATGATTTCGCGGCGGATCTGTTCGATACGGCTGACCGGCACCGGCCCCAGGCGCGCGGTGATCGCTTCCAGTTGCTGCGCCTGACGTTTTGGCATTACCGCGTAAATCGAGCGGCGCAGCAGGGCTTCGGTACCTTTCAGCGCCACCGCCCAGTCTTCCATCGGCACTTCGTCGAGCAGGCGTCGGCGCACCTCTTCGTTCTGGCGGCTGAGGATAAAGAAATCGTACATCTCATCCTGGAGCTGCTCCAGCACGTTTTCGTCGCGCTCGCGCATCTGGTCGAGGATCACCTGCTGGTTACCCTGGAAACGGTTGACGATATCCGCCGCCTGTTTGATGCCTTTCACCTTTGAGCCATGTTCAGACAGCACCGACAGGCCGCGTTCGATCAGACGATCCAGCTCATCCACCACGTCGCGGTTAACGTCGTTGAGTTTCGCCACCCGATAGAGAATTTCGTTTTGCACCGATTCGTTGAGATACGAGAGCACCGCCGCCGAGATTTCCGGCGTCAGAAACGCGAGGAATACCGCCTGCAATTGCAGATGTTCTTCGGAGATCAGCATCGCCAACTGGCGTGGTTCCACCCATTGCAGGCGCGCCATCCGCGAGCGGATCTCATCGCCGTAGATGCCGTTGATCACGCTGCTGGCGATCTCGGTGCCCAGCGCTTTGTTGAGAATACCCTGCAACATGGATCGCGATGCGCCGTTGATCCCGCTCTGTTCGCGGAACTCATCAAAGAAGTTATTGATCACTTTGCGCGCCATGCTGGTTTTGACGCCGGAAAGCCGCGCCATGTTTTCGCTCAGGCGCACCACTTCTTCGCGGCTGAGTTTTTGCATCACCGTCGCCGCTGCCTCTTCGCCCAGACACAGCAGCAGGATCGCCGCCTGTTCCAGGTAGCTGTTGCTCTTATTTATTGTCAATTCGCTCATTGCTGGTAATCCATTGTCTGAGAACTTCGGCTACGCGATCGGTGTCGCTCATGGCCAGTTTTTGCAGGAACTCGAGTTTTACTTCGAGGCCGGAACTCTGCGAAGGCAGGCTGTCATCGCCGGGCAGCGACGGCAGATCGACGTTTTTGCGCTCCTCTTCCGGCATGGCGATCCACGGTTCGCTGACGGCTTCCGGTTCTGGTGTGATAACTGGCGCACGTACCGCCGTCAGGCGTTTCATTACCGGGCGCACCACGAAGAACAGCAACAACAGCGCCAGCAGGCCGCAGCCAATCAGCCGCACCCAGGCCAGCACGCTGTCATCTTTCCACAGCGGGATCACCGGTTCGACCGGAGCCACCTGCGGCACAAAGTTGAGTAACGATAAGGTGAGATTGTCGCCGCGCTGGGCGTCGATACCGGCGGCATTGTTCAGCAACGCGGTCAGTTGCGTGGTCTGCTCCGGCTTCCAGTTTTTCAGCGCCGGGGCGTTTTGATTGAGCACCACCGCCACGTTGAGGCGTTTCACCGCAAAGCCGGGATGCTGAATATGCTGGACGCTGCGGTCGTAAGAGTAATCGCGCTTGCTTTCGCTGTGCTTCGAAAGCGCTTCCGGCGAGCGGTTTTCTTCCGTGCCGTTGGTCATTTGATTCGCCGCAACCGGCGGACGATTGCTGAGCGAACCGGGCACGCCCATCGCCACCTGATTGGTGTCGCTGTCCAGCACGCTCTCTTCGCGGTTGATTTTCGGCGCGTCGCCGTAGTGTTCCTGGGTTTCGTCGATGGTACTGAGGTCGAGATCCGGCATCACGCTGACGCGGTAATTCCCCGTACCGACCAGCGAATCCAGCACGTTCGCCACGCTGGCGCGGGTTTTGTCCTGGATATCTTTGAGGATCTGATCGCGTTTACGGGTAGCGGCAGAAACCGCCTCGCCTGCGCCGATGCCGTCGGTCAGCAGATTTCCCGCCTGATCGACGACGCTAACTTTACTGGCGTGCAGCCCCGGAATACTGCCGGAAACCAGATGCACGATGGCGTTCACCTGGTCCATATTCAGCTTCGCGCCGTAGTGCAGACGCACCACCACCGAGGCGCTGTTTTGCGGCTCATCGCTGACCACAAACGAACTTTCCTCGTTGAGCGCCAGATGTACCCGCGCACTCTCCACCGCGTCCAGCGACATAATGCTCTGCGCCAGCTCCCCTTCGAGGCTGCGTTTATAGCGCACGTTCTGCACGAACTGGCTACTGCCGAGCACTTCGTCTTTGTCCATCAGCTCGTAGCCGCTGGGCAATATCGCCTGCACGCCTTTCGCGGCAAGGGTCATGCGCGTTTTCGACAGTTCATCTTCCGGCACCAGAATCTGCCCGCTTTGCGGGTCGATGCGATAGGTGAGCTTTTCGCCGTCCAGCACGGTGACAATCTGCGACACGGGCAGATTTTCCTGGCGTCCGTAGAGCGAGACATAGCCGCGATTACCGGTCCACAGCACGCTGACGATAATCGCCGTCGCCGCAACGGCAAGCCCCACACCCGCCATCAGCGCCCAGCGTTTGTTATCTGCGAGACGCAGTCGAAACGCCGGAAACGCCTGGGTCAACTTTTTGATCAGTTCATTCATAGTGTTAGATCGACATACTCATCAGATCGTTAAATCCGGTGGCGATTTTGTTGCGCACCTGCACCAGCGCGGAAAAAGAGAGCGACGCCTGCTGGCTGGCAATCATCGCACCTGCCAAATCATCACTTTTGCCCGTGTCGACAGCCGTTTGCTGCTGCTCCGCCACCTGCTGGAACTGATCAACGTGACCAAGCGCGCCGTACATAATGCGGTTAAATGAAACGTCCGGGTCGGTGGAACTGAAGGTCATAGCGGGCAGCACCGGCGCCTGGGCGTTGGCCTGCATCCGCTGCACGTCATGCATAATTTGCGCCTGCATGGTGCTGTTGATTGTGGTAATGCTCATTTTTAACTTCCGGGTCAGGAGAAAACTTCGATACCTTGCTTGCGCATGGAGGCGAGTCGATAGCGCAGTGCGCGCGGGGTAATGCCTAACAGGTCGGCGATTTTGCTGCGGTTGCCCTGATATTTACGCATCAGGTCAGCGATATATTGATACTGCGCGCTTCGTCCGTGCTGGCCTAAATCCCCGGTGTCGGCAATGTGAACGGCGGGCTGAACAGGCCATTGCAGTTCACTGTGGTCGGCAATGTCAGTTTCCGGCAAGCCTAAGGCATCCGGGTAAATCACGCCGTCGCGATTTAAGATCATTCCCCGCTGAATGGCGTTCTCCAGCTGGCGCACGTTACCGGGCCAGCGGTAATTGAGCAGCGCCCGGCGGGTAGATTCGGAAAGGGTGATATTTTTCACCAGCACCGTGGAGTATTTTTTAATAAATGACTCGGCCAGCGGAATAATATCGTTCAGACGTTCACGCAGCGGCGGCATGGTAATAGGAATCACCGCCAGTCGATAATAGAGATCTTCGCGAAAACGCCCTTCGGCGACCTCCTGCTCAAGGTTTTTATTGGTGCAGGCAATCAGGCGAAAATTGAGTTTAATTTGTCGGTTGCTGCCTAATCGCTCAACCAGTTGTTCCTGCAATACGCGTAATATTTTGGCCTGTAACGCCAGCGGCATATCGCCAATTTCATCGAGTAATAAGGTGCCGTTATTCGCCAGTTCCATTTTTCCAGGTACGCTGGCAATTGCGCCGGTAAATGCGCCTTTGTCGTAGCCAAATAAGGTCGCTTCCAGCATATTTTCCGGGATCGCCGCGCAGTTCACGCCGATATAGGGCGCGTTTTCATTTTCACCAAAGGCGACAGTGTGAATATATTTTGCCACGCACTCTTTGCCCGCGCCGGTTTCGCCCTGAATCAGCACTGGCACGTTAAAGGCGGCGACACGCTTTGCCAGAGTAAAAGCGTTAATGCTGGAAGCGGCAGTTGCAATAAGTTCAGACATAGGGTGAACGATATAAGTAGCGACAATAATCAGGATGTTCTGAAGCGTATCACCGGCGGGATTAACAAGTTCGAATTAAACGATAATAAAAATATTATTTGTTGAAGAACAATGAGTTAGAGCCGCAGGCCGGATAAGGTGTTTACGCCGCATCCGGCAATTGTGCGCCAATGCCTGATGCGACGCTGCGCGTCTTATCAGGCCTACAGTTTGTGCAATGTTTTACGACGATGCCCGATATCTCGCCCTTTAATAATTTAATTATTATTTCACCCTATTAATAATTTGCCCCTTTCACTCCCCCTCTATTTAATACCTCACCTTGTGTCACTGCCGGAATTGCGTGCACAAAAACGCCCATACCATTACAGCAGAGAAAGTAAGCCATGCTGAAGTACAGTAAAACGCCAGGCATCTTTAAATTAGAAGGTAATCGGCTCGGACGCCCCTACCATCGCCTGCCGACCCTATTTACGGGGAATTTTGACGTGATTGATTCGCATCTTGGCAGTTACTTTCTCAAAAAGCATCGCAGCAATATCACCTTAAAAAAGATTGGCTGCGAAATGGATATTATCAATAAAAACGCCGAACTGATGGTTTCCCAGGTCGGGCATCTGGCGTTTGATATTGATCGCTCCTTATTGTTAATGCTGCTGGGCAATTTTTATGGTCTGGAATCATCTCTGGAAGAAGCGAAAGCACATAATGGACTGCCGACCAAAACCGAAACGCGATTAAAGAATCGTCTGGCGCTGGATATCTGCACGCTGATTTTTAATCTGCAAACCTCCGGTATTGCGCTGAAATTAAAGCTGGACAGCAGCACGGTGATGACCCACTGGGCGTATCAATTAACCTTTACCCTCGCGGGCGATGAAGAGAGCAGTTTTCGTATTTTGCTCGACGACGCCCATACCGATTTTATTTTGAATCTGATCCGCCACAGCGAGCACAGTAAACCGCAGCAGGTGGCGAAATCCGTTAATAAACCGGCCCTGATTAAAGAGATCATCCGCTCCCTGCCGCTGACCCTGAACGTCAAAATCGCCGAGCTATCGATGAATGTCGCGGATCTGGCGCAGATAAAAGCCGGGGATATTTTACCCATATCACTGGGAGAAACGTTCCCGGTGGCGATTGGGCAATCTGAATTATTTAGCGCCCTGATTGTGGAAGACAAAGACAAACTGTTTTTGTCGGAGCTGGCGGGCAAAAATGAGAATAACCATGAGTAAGCAAGAAGATATTTTAGCTGAGGATTTTGGCCTGACCGATGACGTTGCGCCTGTCGCGAAATCCGCCGATGCCGCAACGCTGGTCACCCGCCTGGAAGACCGCTTTTCCGACTCGATGACGCTGCTGAAACGCATTCCGGTGACCTTAACGCTGGAGGTGTCATCAGTAGAGATCATGTTAGCCGACCTCCTTAATATCGACGACGACACGGTGATTGAGCTGGATAAACTCGCCGGGGAGCCGCTGGATATTAAAGTGAACAATATCCTGCTGGGCAAAGCGGAAGTGGTGGTGGTCAACGAGAAATACGGCCTGCGCGTGCTGGAATTTAACACCCGCGACATCAACGAACTGGCGCCATGAAACGCCGCACTCAACTGACGCTGGGCCTGGCGCTGCTGGCGCTTGCGCCGCTGGCAATCGCCCAGGGCGGCGATATTGCGCTGCTTAACGTGGTGACCCACGGCAACACTCAGGAGTACAGCGTCAAAATCCAGGTACTGATTCTGATGACCCTCGTCGGTTTGCTGCCGACGATGGTGCTGATGATGACCTGTTTCACACGCTTTATTATCGTGCTGTCGCTGCTGCGCCAGGCGCTGGGGCTGCAACAAACGCCGCCGAACCGCATCCTGATTGGCATTGCGCTCTCCCTCACCATGCTGGTGATGCGCCCTATTTGGCTCAATATTTACGACCACGCGGTGGTGCCGTTTGAAAACGATCAGATTACCCTAACCGATGCGTTAAACACCGCCGCGACGCCGCTGAAACGCTTTATGCTGGCGCAGACCGACAAAAAAGCGATGGCGCAAATCATGACCATCGGCGGCGCGAAGGGCAATGCCGCCGACCAGGATCTCTCGATTGTGGTGCCTGCCTATGTGTTGAGCGAGCTGAAAACCGCTTTCCAGATTGGCTTTATGATTTACATCCCGTTTCTGGTTATCGACCTGATTGTCGCCAGCGTATTGATGGCGATGGGGATGATGATGTTGTCGCCGTTGATTGTTTCGCTGCCCTTTAAGCTGATGCTGTTTGTGCTGATCGACGGCTGGTCGCTGACCATAGGCACGCTTACCACCAGCATTCGCGGGCTGGGGCTGGGCTGATTATGTTGACCGTAGACGTAGCCGCCGACATTGTCGCCAGCGGCATAAAAGTGGTGATTTTACTGGTTTCGGTACTGGTGGTGCCAAGCCTGCTGGTCGGCCTGCTGGTGAGCGTGTTCCAGGCGGTGACGCAGATTAACGAACAGACCCTGAGCTTTTTGCCGAGGCTGATTGTCACGCTGGTGGTGCTGGGGGTGTGCGGCAAATGGATGATTATCCAGTTGCATGATCTGTGCATTCACCTGTTTACCCAGGCCGCGTTGCTGGTGCATTGAGATGCGCACAAGCGACGTTACGCAACTGATGGATCTGGCGCTGGGGCTGTGGTTTCCCTTCGTGCGCATTATGGCGTTTCTGCGCTATGTGCCGGTGCTCGATAACAGCGCCCTGACCGTGCGCGTGCGGATTATTTTGTCGCTGGCGCTGGCAATCATCATCACGCCGTTGATCCCCCATCCCATTCCCCACGACCTGCTTTCGCTCAACAGCCTGATCCTGACGGTGGAGCAAATTTTATGGGGCATGTTGTTCGGGCTGATGTTTCAGTTTCTTTTTCTGGCGCTGCAGCTGGCCGGACAAATTCTCTCGTTCAATATGGGGATGAGCATGGCGGTGATGAACGACCCAAGCAGCGGCGCATCAACCACCGTGCTGGCGGAGTTAATTAACGTCTATGCGATCCTGCTATTTTTTGCCATGGACGGGCATCTGCTGCTGGTAAGCGTGCTGTACAAGGGCTTCACTTACTGGCCGATTGGCAACGCGCTGCATCCGCAAACCCTGCGCACCATCGCGCTGGCCTTTAGCTGGGTGCTGGCGTCGGCATCGCTGCTGGCACTGCCGACCACTTTTATCATGCTGATTGTACAGGGCTGCTTTGGCCTGCTTAACCGCATTGCGCCGCCGCTGAACCTTTTTTCACTCGGCTTTCCCATCAACATGCTGGCGGGCCTGGTCTGCTTTGCCACCCTGCTCTACAACCTGCCGGATCACTATCTGCATCTGGCGAATTTTGTCCTGCAACAACTCGACGCGCTGAAAGGTCACTATGGCGGATAGCAGCAGCGAAGAAAAAACAGAGAAACCCTCGGCGCAAAAGCTGCGTAAAGCGCGTGAAGAGGGGCAACTGCCGCGCTCGAAGGATATGGGGCTGGCGGCGAGCCTGTTTGCGGCGTTTGTGGTGATCTCCAGTAGCTTCCCGTGGTATGCCGATTTTGTGCGCGAGAGTTTTATTAGCGTGCATCAGTACGCGCAGGAGATTAATAACCCGGAAGTGATCGGCCAGTTTCTGCGCCATCACCTGTTAATTCTCGGCAAGTTTATCCTCACGTTGCTGCCGATGCCCGCCGCCGCGCTGCTCTCTTCGCTGGTGCCTGGCGGCTGGCTGTTCTTGCCGAAAAAAATCCTCCCGGATTTCAGCAAAATCAGTCCGTTAAAAGGCATTGGGCGGCTGTTTTCCAGTGAACATCTGGCGGAAACAGGGAAGATGACGGTGAAGTCGGTGGTGGTGCTGGTGATGCTGTGGATTAGCCTGCGCAATAACTTTGCCGCCCTTCTCGGCCTGCAGGCGCTGCCGTTCAAACTGGCGATGAATGAGGGTTTGTCGCTCTACGCCAGCGTGATGCGCAACTTTGTCATCCTGTTTATCTTCTTTGCGTTAATCGACGTGCCGCTGGCGAAAGCCCTGTTTACCAAAGGGCTGAAGATGACTAAGCAGGAGCTGAAAGAAGAGTACAAAAATCAGGAAGGTAAGCCGGAAGTGAAAGCGCGTGTACGGCGGCTGCAACGGCAACTGGCGATGGGGCAAATTCGCAAAGTAGTGCCGAAAGCCAACGTGGTAATCACCAACCCGACCCACTACGCCGTGGCGTTGCAGTATGACCAGTCGCGCGCCGCCGCGCCGTTTGTGGTAGCGAAAGGCACTGATGAAATCGCCCTCTATATTCGCCAGGTCGCCACGGAGAATCAGGTGGAAGTGGTGGAGTTCCCGCGACTGGCGCGCTCGGTTTACTACACCACCCAGGTGAACCAGCAAATTCCGTTTCAGCTTTACCGGGCCATCGCCCACGTTCTGACCTACGTCCTGCAAATGAAACACTGGCGCGAGGGCGCACAGCCGCGTCCGGCCCTGAACAGACATATTTCCATTCCCAAAGAGGTGCTTAAACTGGATGGCGAAAACAACTAAATCGTTCCTCGCGCTGCTGCGCGGCGGCAATCTCGGCGTGCCGCTGGTGATCCTGTGTATTCTGGCGATGGTTATTCTGCCGCTGCCGCCTGCGCTGCTGGATATTCTGTTCACCTTCAACATTGTGCTGGCGGTGATGGTGCTGCTGGTGGCGGTGTCAGCGAAACGACCGCTGGAATTCAGCCTGTTCCCGACCATTTTGCTGATCACCACCTTAATGCGCCTGACGCTTAACGTTGCTTCTACGCGCGTGGTGCTGCTGCATGGGCATCTCGGCGCGGGTGCGGCGGGTAAGGTGATTGAGTCGTTTGGTCAGGTGGTGATTGGCGGCAACTTTGTCGTCGGCTTTGTGGTGTTTATCATCCTGATGATCATCAACTTTATCGTCGTCACCAAAGGGGCCGAGCGTATTTCCGAGGTTTCTGCCCGCTTTACCCTGGACGCGATGCCCGGCAAACAGATGGCGATTGACGCCGATCTTAACGCCGGGTTGATCAACCAGGCGCAGGCGCAAACCCGGCGTAAAGATGTTGCCAGCGAGGCCGATTTCTACGGCGCAATGGACGGGGCATCGAAGTTTGTGCGCGGGGACGCCATCGCCGGGATGATGATTCTGGCGATCAACCTGATCGGCGGTGTCTGCATCGGGATCTTTAAATACAACCTGAGCGCCGATGCCGCCTTCCAGCAGTATGTGTTGATGACCATTGGTGACGGCCTGGTGGCGCAGATCCCTTCCCTGCTGCTCTCCACCGCGGCGGCGATAATCGTCACCCGCGTCAGCGACAACGGCGATATTGCCCATGACGTGCGCCACCAGCTGCTGGCAAGCCCGTCTGTGCTCTTCACCGCTACCGGAATTATGTTCGTGCTGGCGGTGGTGCCGGGAATGCCGCACCTGCCGTTTTTGCTGTTCAGCGCTCTGCTGGGCTTTACCGGCTGGCGAATGAGCAAACGCCCGCAGGCGGCGGAGGCGGAAGAGAAAAGCCTCGAAACGCTGACCCGCACCATCACCGAAACCAGCGAGCAACAGGTCAGTTGGGAAACCATTCCGCTGATCGAGCCCATCAGCTTAAGCCTCGGCTACAAGCTGGTGGCGCTGGTGGATAAAGCGCAGGGTAACCCGCTCACCCAGCGGATTCGCGGCGTGCGGCAGGTGATTTCCGACGGCAACGGCGTGCTGCTGCCGGAGATCCGCATTCGGGAAAACTTCCGCCTTAAGCCGAGCCAGTACGCTATTTTCATCAACGGCATTAAGGCTGATGAAGCGGATATTCCGGCGGATAAACTGATGGCCCTGCCCTCCAGCGAAACCTACGGCGAGATAGACGGCGTGCTGGGGAACGACCCGGCGTACGGGATGCCGGTCACCTGGATCCAGCCTGCGCAGAAAGCAAAGGCGCTGAATATGGGATATCAGGTGATCGACAGCGCCAGCGTGATTGCTACCCATGTGAATAAGATTGTGCGCAGCTATATTCCTGATTTATTTAACTATGACGACATCACGCAGCTGCATAACCGTTTGTCGTCGATGGCACCGCGTCTGGCGGAAGATTTGAGCGCGGCGCTCAATTACAGCCAGTTGCTAAAAGTGTATCGCGCGCTGCTGACCGAAGGCGTTTCCCTGCGCGATATCGTCACCATCGCCACCGTGCTGGTCGCCAGTAGCACGGTGACCAAAGATCACATTCTGCTGGCAGCTGATGTGCGCCTGGCGCTGCGGCGCAGCATCACCCATCCGTTCGTTCGCAAGCAGGAGCTGACGGTGTATACGCTGAATAATGAGCTGGAAAATCTGCTGACCAACGTGGTGAATCAGGCGCAACAGGGCGGCAAAGTGATGCTCGACAGCGTGCCGGTCGATCCGAATATGCTCAACCAGTTCCAGAGCACGATGCCGCAGGTAAAAGAGCAGATGAAAGCGGCGGGGAAAGACCCGGTACTGTTGGTGCCGCCGCAGTTGCGTCCTTTGCTGGCGCGCTACGCAAGGTTGTTTGCGCCGGGGCTGCATGTGCTGTCGTATAACGAAGTGCCGGATGAGCTGGAGTTGAAGATTATGGGAGCGTTGAGTTGATTGGGGATTCTTTTCCATGCTTTGCACCATCTGACACCATTGATTGACGTCACACTGCAAACAGACTACGATGACACCATACAATGACGTCATGGATTGATAGTATGATTAAGGTCAGCGCGCTAGGCTCTCGTCATAGAAAAACATTCGACGATGTAATGACGGAGCCGCCAAAATCTGGAATTAAATGGGATGATGTTGTTGCACTCATTAAAGCGGTGGGTAGAACAATAAAAAATAACAATGGTTCCAGAAGGAAATTTCAGATTGGTACGACCAAATTCAGTACTCATGAGCCACATCCAAAGAATGTGATGGATAAAGGCGCAGTAACAGGTCTTAAGGAGTGGTTTGTTAACTGTGTAGGGGTAGATTATGAATAAAGCATCAAACATTATCACCATTAAAGGTCAACCGGCTGCAGTAACATTTGAAGCTGATATCAACGCATTTCGCGGCAAATTCCTCAATGTAAATGGTTATTGCGACTTTGTGGCGACAAGCATTGAGGCATTGTACCGGGAAGGTGAAAGTGCGCTGGATGAGTGGATGGCGGATTGTGAAGAGGACGGCATTGCCCCTTTTCGTGAAGAAGAAGAGCAAAAACGCCTGACGCTTCGTGTTCCTCATCACATCGATTCACGGCTGACCATTGTCGCCAGACAACATTCCATTTCAAAAAATCAGCTTATTGTTGATGTATTAGAACGTGAGTTTTCATCCCAGATGTAAACAGGTCGGATGCCATATGGCATCCGATTTTTTGCCTGATCGTCAGTATTCTCCATTTACAAAATCGTCTCTTCCGTCAAAATCCGCCGCGCGCCCAAAAAATGGTTCTGCCAGAAAGGTTCGGCTAACCGGCTTACTCGTATGGTTTCCCCCGTGCGTGGCGACTCGATAAATTGCCCGTCTCCCAGATACACGCCCATATGGTCGGCAATCTCGCGGCTGTGAATATGGAAAAACAGCAAATCTCCCCGGCGCAGGTCGTTGTTCGCCACAATCGTTGCCCGATGGTAGTGATACATCTCATTAGCCGTGCGCGGGAGCTTCGCCTCGAGGATCTTGTTGTAGGCATAAAAAACCAACCCGCTACAGTCGAAGCCTTGATCGGGCCGCGTGCCGCCCCAGACGTAAGGCTTGCCAAGCTGCTGCTCCAGACGGTGAATCGCCACTTCGGTGATGTTATGCAGGTGATCGCTGCTTAAAAAGTGGTTGTTTTCCGCCAGCGCCTGCCAGCGTCTGTCACTCGCCTTGAGCGGCGCAGGAAACCATTCTGGATGCTGTTTTATCTGCTCCCGGTTGTGCTGGCGTAGCGCCCTTCTGCTTTCGGCATTGCCTTCCACAATGTAGCTGGCCTGTTTTTTCAGATGTGCCTGGTACAGTTTGAGTACCCGCGCACGGTTTTGCATCCGCAGGCGGGCGGCGTAGCTGAAAGAGATATGTGATGTGGTGGCGCTGGCAAGTAAAGGAAGCAAAAGGGACAAAGAAAACACGCCCAGGCGCAGCAATCTGTCGTGAGAGAACAAATACATGGAGGATATAAACCGGCTGAATGAAGATGAGAATATTAGAGGAAAGGAAGGAGAGGCGGGATTATTAATTGCTTATTTGCATATTACTATCGATGTTTCATAACCTTAGGAAATAAGAAATAAACCGCTTTACATGCGCTTTTCGGACTTTTGAAAATCGCCACTTATGCTAAATTTGTAAACCCAGCGCCGACAGACTTGCGTAAAACTCTTTTGGTGATAATGTGAGCCTTCCAAATCCAGACTATTCCGATTTGGGATCTATTTTGCCGTCCTGGCGTGTGTAACCGTTTTATCAAGGAATAAGCAGTATGCGTAAAATCGCATTAATTCTTGCGATGTTGTTGATCCCGTGCGTTTCATTCGCCGGTTTGCTGGGCAGCAGTAGCTCTACCACGCCAGTGAGCAAAGAGTATAAGCAGCAGTTGATGGGATCCCCTGTCTACATTCAGATCTTCAAGGAAGAACGTACGCTCGATCTCTACGTCAAAATGGGCGAGCAATATCAGCTGCTCGACAGTTATAAAATCTGTAAATATTCCGGCGGGTTAGGACCCAAACAGCGTCAGGGCGATTTTAAAAGTCCGGAAGGGTTTTATAGCGTTCAGCGTAATCAGTTAAAACCAGACAGCCGTTACTACAAAGCGATTAATATTGGTTTCCCCAATGCCTATGACCGTGCGCATGGTTATGAAGGGAAATACCTGATGATCCACGGCGATTGTGTTTCCATCGGCTGCTACGCAATGACCAATCAGGGTATTGATGAGATCTTCCAGTTCGTTACTGGCGCGCTGGTATTTGGTCAGCCGAGCGTGCAGGTGAGTATTTACCCGTTCCGCATGACCGACGCTAATATGAAGCGCCATAAATATTCCAACTTTAAGGACTTCTGGGAGCAACTGAAGCCAGGCTATGACTACTTTGAACAGACCCGTAAGCCACCGACCGTTTCTGTGGTCAATGGTCGTTACGTGGTCAGCAAGCCGTTGAGCCACGAAGTGGTGCAACCACAGCTGGCATCAAACTACACGCTCCCCGAGGCAAAATAAGCGCCATTCGCCTGGCATAATCTTTTGCCAGGTTTCATTGCCCGTCAGCGGCTGTGTCGCAATCACCGTGACCACATCATTCGGTGTGGTCTGCGAGCTGAAGTCGATTTCCACATCCTGATCCAGCAACGTTGCCACGCCAAACGGCGCGCGGCGGGTGATCCAGTGTAAATTAGTCGAGCAATACGCCATTACATAGCGCCCATCCGAAAGCAGCATGTTGAAAACGCCCTTCTGCCGCAGTTCGTCCGCCAGTGAGGCGATATATTTAAACACTGCTGCCATGTTGCCCGGCGTGCGCGGGTAACGCTGCGTTAATTTATGCAGCAGCCAGCAGAAGGCTTTTTCGCTGTCGGTTTCACCTACTGGGCGGAAGTTGCCAGTTTCCAGTGATTTGTAGCCCGTCAGTTGCCCGTTATGGGCATAAGTCCAGTTGCGTCCCCATAACTCGCGGGTAAACGGGTGAGTATTTTCCAGTGCCACCTCGCCCCGATTGGCCTGGCGAATATGAGCCACAACCGAACAGGATTTTATCGGATAGTCCTGGACCAGTTTGGCGATGGGGGAATTAAAGCTGGGTTGTGGATCTTTAAATGTGCGACAGCCTTTACCTTCGTAAAAGGTGATGCCCCAGCCATCTTTATGTGGCCCGGTTCCACCACCACGCTGCACAAGCCCGGTGAAACTAAAGCAGATATCGGTAGGGACGTTGGCGCTCATCCCGAGCAATTCGCACATCGGTAACCTCCACAACAGCGGGAGCGCATGGCCCCCGGCGAAGATTGATTTAAGAATTTTCAGGTCGGATGCGGCGTAAACGCCTTATCCGACCTACGCCAGACTTACTTAACCATCTCTTTTTCAATCAACTGGATCAGGATATGGATCACTTTAATGTGAATCTCCTGAATGCGGTCGGCATAACCAAAGTGCGGAACGCGAATTTCGATATCCGCCGTGCCAGCCATTTTACCGCCGTCTTTACCGGTCAGGGTGATCACTTTCATCCCCTTCTCACGCGCCGCCGCAATCGCTTTGATCACGTTTGCTGAGTTACCGGAGGTGGAGATCCCCAGCAGCACATCGCCTTCGCGTCCTACGGCTTCAACGTAGCGGGAGAAAATATCGTTGAAACCAAAATCGTTGCCAACACAGGTGATGTGGCTGACATCTGAAATGGCAATCGCCGGATAGCCCGGACGGTTTTCACGGTAACGACCGGTCAGTTCTTCTGCAAAGTGCATGGCGTCGCAATGGGAGCCGCCGTTGCCACAGGAAAGCACCTTGCCACCGGCTTTAAAGCTGTCTGCTAACAGGACCGCCGCGCGCTGAATGGCGTGAATATTGGCGTCATCTTTTAAAAAGTTAGCCAGCGTTTCCGCCGCTTCGTTCAGTTCGTTACGAATAAGATCCTGGTACATGAGGATATCCTTCAGCATAAATGAATTAGACAAAATGCAGTGTACCGGATACCACCAAAAGCGAGAAGACCAGCGCGGTGGAATGACCAGGACTTTTTGACCCGAAGTGCGGATAAAAACAGCAACAATGTGAGCTTCGTTGTAATTATATTGTAAACACATTGCTAAATGATTTTACATCTACTACAACCATATCATCACAAGTGGTCGGACCTCCTACAAGTAAGGGGCTTTTCGTTATGATGATTTTGAGTATTCTCGCTACGGTTGTCCTGCTCGGCGCGTTGTTCTATCACCGCGTGAGCTTATTTATCAGCAGTCTGATTTTGCTCGCCTGGACAGCCGCCCTCGGCGTTGCTGGTCTGTGGTCGGCGTGGGTACTGGTGCCTCTGGCCATTATCCTCGTGCCATTTAACTTTGCGCCTATGCGTAAGTCGATGATTTCCGCGCCGGTATTTCGCGGTTTCCGTAAGGTGATGCCGCCGATGTCGCGCACTGAGAAAGAAGCGATTGATGCGGGCACCACATGGTGGGAGGGCGACTTGTTCCAGGGCAAGCCGGACTGGAAAAAGCTGCATAACTATCCGCAGCCGCGCCTGACGGCTGAAGAGCAAGCGTTTCTCGACGGCCCGGTAGAAGAAGCCTGCCGGATGGCGAA
The DNA here is from genome assembly GCF_963883145.1 of Escherichia sp. E4385. NCBI lineage: Bacteria > Pseudomonadati > Pseudomonadota > Gammaproteobacteria > Enterobacterales > Enterobacteriaceae > Escherichia > Escherichia sp. E4385. The sequence goes on along the minus strand of NZ_CAWOOJ010000010.1, from coordinate 9,609 downwards.
TGATTTCCAGATTACTCATGAGCTGGCGGATCTGCCGCCGGAGTTGTGGGCGTACCTTAAAGAGCATCGTTTCTTCGCGATGATTATCAAAAAAGAGTACGGCGGGCTGGAGTTCTCGGCTTATGCCCAGTCTCGCGTGCTGCAAAAACTCTCTGGCGTGAGCGGGATCCTGGCAATTACCGTCGGCGTGCCGAACTCATTAGGCCCGGGCGAGCTGCTGCAACATTACGGCACTGATGAGCAGAAAGATCACTATCTGCCGCGTCTGGCGCGTGGTCAGGAGATCCCCTGCTTTGCACTGACCAGCCCGGAAGCGGGTTCCGATGCAGGTGCTATTCCGGACACCGGGATTGTCTGCATGGGCGAGTGGCAGGGCCAGCAGGTGCTGGGGATGCGTCTGACCTGGAACAAACGCTACATTACGCTGGCACCGATTGCGACCGTGCTTGGGCTGGCGTTTAAACTCTCCGACCCGGACAAATTGCTCGGTGGTGCAGAAGATTTAGGCATTACCTGCGCGCTGATCCCGACCACCACGCCGGGCGTGGAAATTGGTCGTCGCCACTTCCCGCTGAACGTACCGTTCCAGAACGGACCGACGCGCGGTAAAGATGTCTTCGTGCCGATCGACTACATCATCGGCGGGCCGAAAATGGCCGGGCAAGGCTGGCGGATGCTGGTGGAGTGTCTCTCGGTAGGCCGCGGCATCACCCTGCCTTCCAACTCAACCGGCGGCGTGAAATCAGTAGCGCTGGCAACGGGCGCGTATGCGCACATTCGTCGTCAGTTCAAAATCTCTATTGGTAAGATGGAAGGGATTGAAGAGCCGCTGGCGCGTATTGCCGGGAACGCTTATGTAATGGATGCTGCGGCGTCGCTGATTACCTACGGCATTATGCTCGGTGAAAAACCTGCCGTGCTGTCAGCTATCGTCAAGTATCACTGTACCCACCGCGGGCAGCAGTCGATTATTGATGCGATGGATATTACCGGCGGTAAAGGCATTATGCTCGGGCAGAGCAACTTCCTGGCGCGAGCTTACCAGGGTGCACCGATTGCCATCACCGTTGAAGGGGCCAACATTCTGACCCGCAGCATGATGATCTTCGGCCAGGGGGCGATTCGTTGCCATCCGTACGTGCTGGAAGAGATGGAAGCAGCGAAGAACAATGACGTTAACGCGTTCGATAAACTGCTGTTCAAACATATCGGTCACGTCGGTAGCAACAAAGTTCGCAGCTTCTGGCTGGGCCTGACGCGCGGTTTAACCAGCAGCACGCCAACCGGCGATGCCACTAAACGCTACTATCAACACCTGAACCGCCTGAGCGCCAACCTCGCCCTGCTTTCTGATGTCTCGATGGCGGTGCTGGGCGGCAGCCTGAAACGTCGTGAACGTATCTCGGCACGTCTGGGGGATATTTTAAGCCAGCTTTACCTCGCCTCTGCCGTTCTGAAGCGTTATGACGACGAAGGCCGTAATGAAGCCGACCTGCCGCTGGTGCACTGGGGCGTACAGGATGCGCTGTATCAGGCTGAACAGGCGATGGATGATTTACTGCAAAACTTCCCGAACCGCGTGGTTGCCGGGCTGCTGAATGTGGTGATCTTCCCGACCGGACGTCATTATCTGGCACCTTCTGACAAGCTGGATCATAAGGTGGCGAAGATTTTACAAGTGCCGAACGCCACCCGTTCCCGCATTGGGCGCGGTCAGTACCTGACGCCGAGCGAGCATAACCCGGTTGGCTTGCTGGAAGAAGCGCTGGTGGATGTGATTGCCGCCGACCCAATTCATCAGCGGATCTGTAAAGAGCTGGGTAAAAACCTGCCATTTACCCGTCTGGATGAACTGGCGCACAACGCGCTGGCGAAGGGGCTGATTGATAAAGATGAAGCCGCTATTCTGGTGAAAGCGGAAGAAAGCCGTCTGCGTAGTATTAACGTTGATGACTTTGATCCGGAAGAGCTGGCGACGAAGCCGGTAAAGTTGCCGGAGAAAGTGCGGAAAGTTGAAGCCGCGTAATTGAATAACGGAGCCGAAAGGCTCCGTTTCTTTATCCGCTAATTATTTAAAATTAAAGCCATCCGGATGGTTTTCCAGGCTGCCGGTCAACGCCGCGAACAGCACCGTTTTACCATCAATCGAAAGCGCATCGTTCACATTCAGCCAGGTGAGTTTCTCTTGCGACGTTTTCTCATCAATAGTCGAGAACAGCCCCGTCATCTGATTAGATTTCTCGGACCACATCACAGCGATACGTTGCGAGCCACAGTCATGCGGTTTGCACGCGCTCATCACCTGATACGTCTCATCTCCCAATGTCACGGTTTGTGCGGGAGTATAAGTACCGCCTTTCACCACCCAGGCAGGCAGCTTATGCCCTTGCACCATCTGATTAAACGCAGCTTTGGTGGTTTCGCCCTTTGCCAGGCTGCTAATAGTTAAATCATCCTGCGCCATTGCACTGGTGGCGATGACCAGAGCGGCGACTGTCGTTATTGCCTTAAACATCATTCCTCCTGAGCTTATCCTGCCCATGTTATTAACCTCCTAAAGCCTGGCGATAACACGATAATTTGCAAATCAGATATTTCCAATATCAGCATTTGTTATCAATTTATTCCGCAGTAAGGTAATAGCCTGATAAGGTGTTAAAGTTATAAAACCCTTCGCATAAAGGAGTTGTACACCGTGCCTGGTTTGAAGATTACGCTTTTGCAGCAACCGTTGGTGTGGATGGATGGTCCTGCCAACCTGCGCCACTTTGATCGTCAACTGGAAGGTATTACCGGGCGCGATGTGATCGTTCTACCGGAGATGTTTACCAGCGGCTTTGCCATGGAAGCGGCAGCTTCGTCGCTAGCACAAGATGACGTAGTGAACTGGATGACAGCCAAAGCGCAGCAGTGCAATGCGCTGATTGCAGGCAGTGTTGCATTACAAACGGAGTCTGGTTCGGTTAATCGATTTTTGCTGGTTGAGCCTGACGGCAAGGTGCATTTTTATGACAAGCGTCATCTGTTCCGAATGGCAGATGAGCATCTGCATTATAAAGCGGGCAATGCGCGAGTGATTGTGGAATGGCGCGGCTGGCGTATTTTGCCGCTGGTGTGCTACGACTTACGTTTTCCGGTGTGGTCGCGCAATCTCAACGATTACGACCTCGCCCTGTACGTCGCCAACTGGCCTGCTCCGCGCTCTCTGCACTGGCAGGCATTACTGACGGCTCGCGCGATTGAGAATCAGGCGTATGTGGCGGGATGCAATCGCGTCGGCAGCGATGGCAACGGCTGCCATTATCGCGGTGACAGCCGGGTGATTAATCCACAGGGCGAGATTATCGCTACTGCCGACGCGCATCAGGCAACGCGCATTGATGCGGAGCTCTCGATGGTGGCATTACGGGAATATAGAGAAAAGTTTCCGGCATGGCGGGATGCGGATGAGTTTAGGTTGCTGTGAGTGGGTGTTACATATCTGCATTTTCCCAGTCTCCAGATCCTGAATCTTATGAACTTAACCTCGGCTCACCGTTTTCGATTCCATCCAATAAATGACCCGGTTGGATGTGGGCTGATCGCCAACAACTTCGCCATCTGCAGAGATTAGCTTCAGCTCTTTATTAGCCTCATCACCGAAGTAAATCATGCGGTAGCGAAAATAACCGCCCCAGGGTTCACGTCCACCCAGCGAACTTTGCATAAACCAGGCGCGGGAGTCGTGAACCTGGTCATCATAGAGGGCCAGTAATTCAGCGCATGGCTGAGTACGCGTTCCCGTTCCCAGTGAATCAATAAAAAATTGTGGATAGAGTCCGTCTCCCATAGCCTTAATTTGCTGATATTCTTTTGCTTCATCATCGCCATTAATCAGATACACCGGATATTTAGGAATGACATCCACAAGAATCTGAATGGCTTTCTCCATGACGCTGCCGTTAATATCGCGCGTCCATCCTTTATAATCGCTCTGAAATTCTCGGGCTGCCTCTCGCAACTGATACTGAGCATTGGTTGGGTCAAGGATAGGAATGCCCTGATTACTTTCATCAAGTGTGCCATTCCCTTTCTGCTTGTTCGCCCGCTCTTTTTCAATATTTTCCATTTGTTCTTTACGCGCTTTAGCCTCTTTATCAAGTCCATCTTTATCCAGCTGTGGCGCCTTAATATAAAAAGGTTGCACAAGAAGGCTGTTATTCGCATAGCGACCGATACGCCAGGCGGTGATCCAGCCGATCTGATCGCTAATTGCGCTTTCAAGAACCTGGGCAAGTTGATAGGAGTGATAACCTTCCCTCGTATCAATCATTTCTTCTGTACCCTGCAAGGTGGTATTCAGCAGGGTTTGTCGCCAGATGTTGAAGCGTTTTGGCAATTTATCACTAAAATCAAATTCATCTTGAATACTTGAGATCATTACTCTTGATGGCTTTTTATCTTTAATTAAATCTGTTACATAGTCTGACTGAACAGATAATGGCGCTCCTGCATCAAACGCCGCAAGATACATATCATGCAGGGCTATCTGAGAAAGAATTTCGCCTGAGCCACCACAGGACTTCCCCTGATCGCGAACGGGATAGCCACCACCGACATCAGAGTGCATCCCCGGATAGATAACTTCCTCTGCATTTAAAGGATAATTTCCGTCTGGACGACGGATTGAATCCAGCGGAAAGCACAGCCGCTGCTCATGCGCGGCAACGAAGTGGCGGCAGCATTTAATCAGGCCGGGAAACTGCCTCTCATCAGGGAGTTGCTGAGTACTATCGGCCCACCCCATATGACCGGCAGCGCCCGGTAAAACATGCGCCGCCCCCACAGAAGCTACGGTATCCAGCAGCCCCAAAAACTCAATACTGACAGCTAACCCGGCCAGCATCACCTGTTGCTCCTGCGGACAAGCTAACTGAGTCAACCAGTTAACAAAAGTTCGTGCTTCCGCTGCGCCACGGGAAAATCCGTAGATAAATAGCTTTACGTTTAGCAGGCGCGGCTTGGCTTGCTCTAACTGCCCCTGTAATTTTTCCAGATAGGGGTTAATCACATTGCGACGATTCACTTCACCAGTCATCGGCCAGGGAGCGCGCATAAGAGGAATATGTCCTTTTGCCACCGTATCATTCAGTCCATTGTGGGCGGGGTCAATGGCATAGCTCAGGGCATCCACGAGGCGTAATAATGCCCAATTAATTCGGTCTTCACCACCGGTGGCAAATTCCAGTCCGCTGTTGCTGTAATCCATTTCCCCTATCTTGGGAAATGGCGTGCCTACTCCAGGCATGTAATAGGAAAAATACCCAGCATTACGGTCTTCAATACTTGTGTGGAATAATTTTGCAATATTGGTTGGGTGAGAGGCTTTTGTATCATTATATTCATTATTATTTGTACCATCAAAAAACAGACTAATATGTAGACTTTGACTACATGTAAAGCCAATTCTAAATCCAGCCTGTTTACTACAGTTGGTTTTGTGCTCTTCTGTTTTATTGATTTGTTTTAGGTAGTTCGCGTTTACCTGTGCTTCAGATAATATTAATCGCCCACCTTCAGGAAACGCTGGGGGAGCAAAACACGGAAAAGCCAGACCACTTATTTCGCTGGACATGTTGCTGGTTCCTTCATCTCGCGGGGTTCTTTGATAGGATAATTCGGTGTGCCATAGCCCTCGCAGACGGTTGTCACTTTAATCTGATTACACGGCAGAAAATGAACGGTCAGGCCACAACGTTCAGCGCCGTATTCCGGGATATCAACAATTACTTTATATTTTTGATAATTTGCAGCATGTTTAGCATAAGCATCTTCTTCATAGCCAAAACCTTCTTTTTTCATTGCAATAGGTTCAAGGGGGTTCGGGTCTACTTCCCACTCGATCCGGACTTTTAATCCAGAATGCCACTTCTCTGGTAACATTATGCAGCAATATCCACCGCCCAAACCATGGACCCGATAACCATTTACGGTGAACCAATTAATACTGATACCTTTAATATGATTTATTGCCCGGAGATCACCTGCAGTATAATCGTCGTAATTAGCTGCTGAGCAACCCGAAATCACCATCAAAATTAATACCAGACAGCCTTTAACTACTTTTGTTATATTCATTCCATTTCTTATTTTGCTGGACATGTTGCTGGTTCCTTCATCTCGCGGGGTTCTTTGATAGGATAATTTGGTGTACCATATTTCTGGCAGACGGTTGTCACTTTTATCTGATTGCACGATAGAAAATGAACGGTCAGTCCACAAAGCTCAGCATCATATTCCGGGATATCAACAATTGTTGAATATTTTCTAAAACTGTTTAGCGCAACTTTCTTCCATGCTTCAAATTTCTCCCTGTCCTTATAGCCTGGAGGCAGAGGAGCTGTATTTGGATCAACCTCCCACTCAACTCGGGCTTTTAATCCAGAATGCCACTTATCTGGCAGCATAACGCAACAATATCCTCCACCGTCCCCGAATGGACCAATATTTGGTCCGCCGTAACCATTGATGTGTATATAATTTATATTATTATCCGTATGATTTATTCCATTAATATCCACAGCAGTGTAATCACCGCTATTTTTTGCAATTGAACAGCCTGATACCGCAAATAAAACCATTAGAGAATAACATTTGCAAATCGCTCTCATACTAATACTACTCCTTATTTCACCGGGCATGTTGCTGGTTCCTTCATCTCGCGAGGTTCTTTGATGGGATAATTCGGTGTGCCATAACCCTGGCAGACGGTTGTCACTTTTATCTGATCGCATGGCAGAAAATGAACGGTCAGACCACAACGCTCATCGCCGTATTCCGGGATATCAACAATTGCGGTATGTTGAATGTAACTTTCTTTGAGTTTTTTCTCCCAGGCCTGATATTTATCCCAATCCTTATAGAGTGGTGGCAGGGGGACTGTATTTGGTGTAATTTCCCACTCAATCCGGGCCTTTAATCCCACACGCCATTTATCTGGCAACATAATGCAACAATATCCTCCCCGTTCTCCGAACGGGGTTATATTCGGCCCACCATAGCCATTGATACTGAAATAATTAATGGCAACATCGGTATGGTTCATACCTTTAATATCTCCAGCAGTGTAATCACCGCTATTTTTTGCCATTGAACAGCCTGACACTGCAAATAAAATCATTAGAGAATAACATTTGAAAATCGCTCTCATACTAATACTATTCCTTATTTCGCCGGACATGTTGCTGGTTCCTTCATCTCGCGGGGTTCTTTGATGGGATAATTCGGTGTACCATACCCTTGGCAGACTGTTGTCACTTTTATCTGATTGCATGGCAGAAAATGTACGGTCAGGCCACAACGTTCAGCACCGTATTCCGGGATATCAACAATTGTTGAATATTTTCTAAAACTGTTTAGCGCAACTTTCTTCCATGCTTCAAATTTCTCCCTGTCCACATAACCAGGAGGCAGAGGAGCTGTATTTGGATCAACCTCCCACTCAACCCGGGCTTTTAATCCAGAATGCCACTTGTCTGGCAGCATAACGCAACAATATCCTCCACCGTCCCCGAATGGAGCAATATTTGGCCCGCCGTAACCATTGATGTGTATATAATTTATAGCCTTATCCGTATGGTTTATCCCGTTAATATCTCCAGCAGTGTAATCACCGCTATTTCTCGCCATTGAACAGCCTGATACTGCAAATAAAACCATTAACGAATAACTTTTTAAAATCGCTCTCATAGTTATATTTTTCTTTATGTCGCCGGGCATATTGCTGGTTCCTTTACTTTGCGGGATTTTGATTGATGGGCATTACTTCTACGACAACCAAACTTTGACAAAAAAGAAAATAAAACGCATATCTTTCGATTGCCACATATTGGGAAATCGACAGAATATTGATGATATTACGCAAAATATATTGCAGCCAAGTAAACTGACATTACGACCGCACACAAATGCAACATGGTGGATACTACCATTACATGTCGGGCTTGATTTTCCGTTTATTTCACGATTATCTCTTGATATTAACAGCTACGGACTTTTAAAAAGATAAATATACACATCATCCTTAAAACTGCCTCTGCGTTGGCTGCGTTCACTCACCCCAGTCACGTACTTATGTACGCTCCTGGGGATTCGCTCGCTTGCCGCCTTGATGCAACTTGAATGATTTTGTGTATACCCCTGTACATCACCATAATATTATCCCTCGAAGTCCCGCAAAGCCCCGAAATATCCCGCCTCATTGGCCCTGATAGCAATATCAAGACAGTGCGAAAAATAGCTTTCCTGACTGATTTCAATGGCTGCTTTCTCCTTCATCAGGGCTTCAGCGTCGCAGATACATCCCATCAAGCCCACCTGTACATCATCCACCCGATTCATCCCTGGGTTGTCAGCAAGCCTGCGTTCTGGTGAAAAACTTCCTGATTTCCATTTAATCTCTCCATCACGGTCTAACCAGCTCCAGAACAATGCAATATCAGTAAATGTCGCCTGCTGCTCGTTGGTCAAAACATGTGTGAACAGTAAAGGGAACACCCGATTATCATAGTAACGCAGCAATCCGGTCTGTTCTTCCCACTGAACCTGTGACAATACCTGAAGATGCCGACCCAGCTGGTCGAATGTAAGAGGGGATATCAACAAAGTAAGACGAGGCGTATCAGCAAATGACGCCATCAGTTGTGCCAGACATTTGCGATGACTACTGAGCGCAAAGTACAGGCGTAACACTACAGGGGAATACTCCATCGTCTCCGCTTCAGGCGTTCCTTCAAACAGGGCATACCAGTGAATGGCTGGCGACAAATGAAGCATCTCATTTTGTAAAGGTTGGTCGGTTCCAGCCTGGTCAACAAGCACATCTATGTAATCCAAACCAGCGGCAGAACAGAATGATTCAGCCTGCTTCAGCCAGATAATATATTTGTCTTGATCGGTAGCGTGTGGCAATACCGTTATCATTGTCTTTCTCCCTTATCCACGAGGCGCAAAAGCGGCGGCGGCTTCCTGCGCCCTTTTCAGGCACTCCTTACACACCGATTTTTCTGGCGCTTCCTCACCCTCATCGTTGTTATCATTCTGATCGGACGACGCATTACTATCACTTTGCTCAGCCGCTAAACTTTTATCATCTGCCAGCGCTTTCAAAACCACCGGTTGTAGCGTCGGCACCGGCGTTCCCGGACTACCGCCGCTATTGAGATTGATTTTCGGCCCGACGATGTCTACTCCACCTGAATGGATGACCACAAACGAACCACCCACCTTCAGTGTGATTTTACCGCCACTCTCCAGTACGATTTCATCCCGGACCTTCATTCCCAGCGCACCGGTAATCTTCCTTGCCAGGTCGCCCTTCACCTCCAGGCTGTGCTTTCCCTCCACCAGGCTGACATGGTTCCCCGTCGTCTTATGCTCCTGCTTCCCTTCCACTGTCACTTTACGGTCGTTTCTGACATACAGTCCGTCATCGTGATTCACGCTCACCGTCCGGTCGTTCGTCACCTTCAGCGTCTGGTCATTACGTACCGTGATGTTCCGGTCGTTCGCCACCGTGATACTCTGGTCGTGGCCCCCTTCTTTTCTGGTGCCGACCTCAACCGTCTGCCC